>DMTA01000289.1:4819-4965 GCA_003454835.1 Achromobacter sp.
GTTCGTCCAGCAGCAGGATGCACGGGTCCGACGCCAGGGCGCGCGCAATTTCCAGGATGCGCTGCTGACCCAGCGCCAGCGAGCCCGCTTCGTCGTGCAGATGCTTGCCCAGCCCTACGCGTTCGACCTGGCGCGCGGCCTCGGCC
>DMTA01000291.1:0-267 GCA_003454835.1 Achromobacter sp.
ACGCGATGGCCCGGTCAAGCTGCCGCATCCGGTCGGCGGGCGGCGGGTCCAGGTCGATGATCAGCTTGCCAGCGATGGGCGCGGTGACCTGTCCGTCGCTGAAGCGTTCCAATGTGCGGTCGATCTCGCGTTCCCGGGGAAGGGCAAGCACGATGGTGTCGGATTCGGCCAAGGCCTCGCGCGCCGACGTCGCCAGCGTTGCGTTGCCGCGGAAATCCTCGCAGCGGTCCGCCTCGATGTCATAGAGCGTCAGCGCAATGTCGGGAT
>DMTA01000291.1:320-9622 GCA_003454835.1 Achromobacter sp.
CGTCAGCGCAATGTCGGGATCGGCGGCCAGCAGGCGCCGCGCCGCCAGCGTGCCGATCCTGCCCATGCCGACGATGCTGACGCGCGGGCTCATGGCTTGGGCACCGACCATGTGCTCACGATATGCGCGACGGGCTCGTCCGATCCTTCGCCCGTCAGCACGACTTCCCCCGCGGAAAGCCGGCCAACCTTGAGCAGGCGGGCATGAGCATGAATGGCGCCCGCCGGGCTCTTGCGCAAAAAATTGATGGTCAGGCTGGCCGTGACGGCGTGGGCCTGCCCGGTCGCGCCCACGACGGCGGCATACATGGCCAGGTCCGCCAGTCCCATCAGCATCGGCCCGGCAACGATGCCGCCCAGCCGCTGGTGCGTGTCGCGGGCGGGCAGCACGGCGTGCGCCGTGCCATGGCCGATGTGCAGCACATCGATCCCCAGCAGCATCGAGAACGGATGCTGGTCGGCAAGCAGCACGTGAAAGTCGGCAAGGCTGATCTGCGGCGCGCGCGCATCGGCGGCGAGGGCGGTTGCGGTCATCGTTGTTCCAGGGCGTGGCAATAGTTTTCCAGCAGCGCGTCGGCGTGCTGGCCCAGCGACTTGAGGCGGCGGGTGTGCTGCAGCAGCAACAGTCCCATCAGATAGGTGAACACGTTCATCTGTTCGGTCTGCACGATCTCGTCCCGCCAGCCCTTCGTGCGCGCCAGCGCCTGGCCTATCAGATCGATGCATTGCCGCAGCCGGCCGTTGAGTTTTTCGTCCATGTCCCGGCCCAGCCCGCGCGGGCCCAGTCCCTGGAACAGATACATCCCCAGCGAAAAATCCGTGCGCCGCTGCGCGTAGTACTCAAAGAACGCGAAGATGACGCCGCGCGCGGCCGACCGCGGCGCTGCCGCATCTCCCGCCTCCTGCAGGTGCGCGTGCAACCGCTGCAGCGACCCGTCCAGCAGTTCGCCATACAGCGCTTCCTTGCCCGCGAACCACGGGTAGATCGCGCCCGTGGTGCAACCCGCTTCCTTCGCGATGGCCCGGATCGTGGTCTTTTCCAGGCCATCCCGCTCGAACACGCGTTGCGCGGCGTCCAGAATGATCTGCCGGCGCAACGCGCTCAAACGTTCATTTCGGTCGGCATGAGGGGAGGGGGTGGACATGGTGCTCGCCAGCTAATCAATGCCGCGATCATATCGACGATTTTTATTAATAACAACGTTATTTGCCATGCGTTTGATTACGATGATTTTCAGTGTCGGCATGATGCCGACCGCACCGGTTCAGCGCCGGATAACAGCCGGAACCGTGAAGAAAGTAGCGTGACGAATGGGTTTTGGAATTGCCCGGAAAATTGGGGGCAGGGCCGAAAGTCGCATGGTTGCGCGCTCGGGCAGTTCGGTAAGGGAAAGCCCTAGCGTTGCGCGGCAAGCATCAGCGGGATGTTGCAACTTCCCAACAAGCCTGTCGTAAACCTGCACTTTTCTGATGCCGACCATAGCCAGTCCCCCCGATTTTTGATGCAATAGCGTCAACTTCCCTTCGCGGAGTTAGGGGGGCGGCAGGCTGGTTTGCTGGATTGCTGCTCTTGTCACTCAAATCAACGGAGATTTCTTAAATGAAAAAGACTCTGCTCGCTGCCGCCCTGCTCGCCGGTTTCGCCGGTGTCGCCCAGGCAGAAACGTCTGTCACCCTGTACGGCATCATCGACACGGGCCTCGGCTACAACCGTATCAGCGGTGCTAGCGATGTCAAGAACGGCAGCCGCTTCGGTATGATCAACGGCGTCCAAAACGGTTCGCGCTGGGGTCTGCGTGGTTCGGAAGATCTGGGTGACGGCCTGCGCGCTGTTTTCCAACTGGAATCGGGCTTTGATTCGGGCAACGGCCGTTCGGCTCAAGACGGTCGTCTGTTTGGTCGCCAAGCCACCGTCGGTCTGGCCAGCGACAGCTGGGGCCAACTGGACTTCGGCCGTCAAACCAACATCGCCTCGAAGTACTTCGGTTCGATCGACCCGTTCGGCGCCGGCTTCAACGTCGCCAACATCGGTACCGGCATGAGCGCTGCCAACACGCAACGCTACGACAACATGGTCATGTACCAAACCCCGTCGTTCAGCGGCTTCCAGTTTGGCGCTGGCTACTCGTTCTCGGCTGACAACGGTGGCGATACGTCCGCTGCTGACCGTAGCGGCTTCAAGACCGCCGACAACCTGCGCGCCATCACTGCTGGTCTGCGCTATGTCAACGGCCCGCTGAACGTTGCTCTGTCGTACGACCAACTGAACGCTTCGAACAACCAAGGTCTGGATCGCAACGGCAATCCGCAAACCGACGCTACGCCCCGTTCGTACATGATCGGCGGTTCGTATGACTTCGAAGTGGTCAAGCTGGCTCTGGCCTATGCTCGCACCACCGACGGCTGGTTCGCTACGTCGAACCCGCAAGGCGCCACCGGCACCATCACCGTCGATGGCACGTCGCGTACGCTCGGCTTCAGCGGCAACCAGTTCGCTGACGGCTTCAAGGCCAACTCGTACATGGTCGGTCTGTCGGCCCCGATCGGCGGCGCTTCGAACCTGTTCGGTTCGTGGCAGCGCGTTGACCCGTCGAACGACCGTCTGACGGGCGACGACGCCAACATGAACGTGTACTCGCTGGGTTACACGTACGACCTGTCCAAGCGCACCAACCTGTACGCTTACGGTTCGTACTCGACCAACTACGCGTTCAACGACGACGTCAAGGCCACTGCTGTTGGTCTGGGTGTCCGTCACCGCTTCTAATCCACTGCGGGGCGCAAGCCCTGTATGGATTTAAAGCAAAAACGAACGGGCTTCGGCCCGTTCGTATAAGCCACCCTTTCGGGGGTGGTTTTTTTTTGTCTGCTGACTGAATTCAGGCATACTACGGCTTCGTGTCGTTCGAGCCGCACATCACTCGAAATGCACCGACGAAAGCTGCGATTGTTCCATTTGAGGAATGCAGTCTTTCGCCTGCTATTCAAGCTACAGAGTTCAGCCGGAAGTAACCGCCCGAATGCTACAATCCTAAGGTTTGCGCATTTGACGGACGCCTGAATGAACCTGCAACAGTATTTTCCCGTCCTGCTGTTTATCGTAGTGGCCACCCTTATCGGGTTCGCGCTTCTAACGGCCGGCTCCCTCCTTGGCCCGCGGCGTCCTTACGCTGAGAAGCTCTCGCCTTACGAGTGCGGCTTCGAAGCGTTTGAAGATGCACGCATGAAGTTTGACGTGCGCTACTACCTCGTGGCGATCCTGTTCATTCTTTTCGACCTGGAAATCGCGTTCCTGTTCCCGTGGGCCATCGCCCAGGGCACCGTCGGACTCGTCGGTTTCTGGACGGTCATGGTTTTCCTCGCCGTGTTGACCGTCGGCTTCATCTACGAATGGAAAAAGGGCGCGCTGGACTGGGAGTGACCTTCGGGTTCATTTCACAGCACGCTATCAGAGACGAATATGGCTATAGACGGCATTCTCAAGCAAGGGTTCATCACCACCAGCGCCGACAAGTTCCTGAACTGGGCGAAGACCGGTTCGATGTGGCCCATGACCTTCGGTCTGGCCTGTTGCGCGGTTGAGATGATGCACGCGGGCGCAGCCCGCTATGACCTGGACCAATTTGGCATCATCTTCCGGCCCAGCCCGCGCCAGTCCGATCTTATGATCGTTGCCGGCACGCTGTGCAACAAGATGGCGCCCGCGCTGCGCAAGGTCTACGACCAGATGCCCGAGCCGCGCTGGGTGGTTTCCATGGGCTCCTGTGCCAATGGCGGCGGCTACTACCACTACTCGTATTCGGTGGTGCGTGGCTGCGATCGCATCGTACCGGTAGACGTCTACGTGCCGGGCTGCCCGCCCACGGCCGAGGCGCTGGTGTACGGCTTGCTGCAAATGCAGAACAAGATCCGTCTGACCAACACGATTGCGCGCTGATGCTTCGCCCGGTCCGACGGCAGGCCTCAGCCGCCGCGAACCTGCGAAACCAGCGTATCGGTTCACCTAAGCGTACAAGATGATGACCAGGCTCGAATCCCTGAAAAACAATTTGCAGACCACCCTCGGCGCGGACATCGCGCTGACCGAGGCGCTGGGCGAGCTGACGCTCGAAGTGCCCGCGGAGCAGTGGTTCTCCGTCTGCAACAAGCTGCGCACCGAAGCCGGCCTGCGCTTTGAAACCTGTATCGACCTTTGTGGCGTCGACTACCTGACCTGGGGCAACGGCACGCGCCAGATGCCCGAGGAAACCAACGTCCGCATCCACCGCTCGCGTTATGCCGTGGTGGCACACCTGCTCTCCCTCGAGAACAACTGGCGGCTGCGCGTGCGCACGTGGGCGCCTGACGACGAGTTCCCGATGGTCGCCTCGCTGATGGAATGCTGGCCCACGGTCGGCTGGTTCGAGCGCGAAGCCTTCGATCTGTACGGCATCGTCTTCGAAGGCCATCCGGACCTGCGCCGCATCCTCACCGACTACGGCTTCATCGGCCATCCGTTCCGCAAGGACTTCCCGCTGTCGGGCACCGTCGAAATGCGCTACGACCCCGAGCAGCGGCGCGTCATTTACCAGCCGGTCACGATCGATCCGCGCGAGATCACCCCGCGCGTGGTGCGCGAAGACACCTACGGCATGGGGCGCTGAATCATGGCAGACATCAAGAACTACACCCTGAACTTCGGTCCTCAACACCCGGCCGCGCACGGCGTGCTGCGCCTGGTGCTCGAGCTTGACGGCGAAGTCATCCAGCGCGCCGATCCGCACATCGGCCTGCTGCACCGTGCCACCGAAAAGCTGGCCGAACACAAGACCTACATCCAGGCGCTGCCCTACATGGACCGCCTGGACTACGTGTCCATGATGTGCAACGAGCACGCCTACGTCATGGCCATCGAAAAGCTGCTGGGCGTCGAAGCCCCGCTGCGCGCGCAGTACATCCGCGTGATGTTCGATGAAATCACGCGTCTGCTGAATCACCTGATGTCGCTGGGCTCGCACGCCCTGGACGTGGGCGCCATGGCGGTGTTCCTGTACGCCTTCCGTGAACGCGAAGACCTGATGGACTGCTACGAAGCGGTCTCGGGCGCGCGCATGCACGCGGCCTACTACCGTCCGGGCGGCGTCTATCGCGACCTGCCGGATTCCATGCCGCAGTACGGCGAATCCAGCAAGTTCCGTGGCGACAAGGAAATGCGCGTCATGAACGACGCGCGTTCGGGTTCGCTGCTGGACTTCATCGAAGACTTCACCAACCGCTTCCCGGCCTGCGTCGACGAGTACGAAACGCTGCTCACCGACAACCGCATCTGGAAACAGCGTCTGGTCGGCATCGGCGTGGTCGATCCCGAGCGCGCCAAGGCACTGGGCTTCACCGGCCCGATGCTGCGTGGTTCGGGCGTCGCCTGGGACCTGCGCAAGACGCAGCCCTACGAAGTCTACGATCTGCTCGATTTCGACATCCCCGTGGGTGTCAACGGCGACTGCTACGACCGCTACCTGGTCCGCATCGCCGAGATGCGCCAAAGCAATCGCATCATCCGCCAGTGCGTGGAATGGCTGCGCAACAATCCCGGCCCGGTCATGATCGAGAACCACAAGATCGCCCCGCCGTCGCGCACCGCCATGAAGACCAACATGGAAGAGCTGATCCATCACTTCAAGCTCTTCACTGAAGGTTTCCACGTGCCCCCGGGCGAGGCGTTCGCCTCGGTGGAGCACCCGAAGGGCGAATTCGGCATCTACCTGGTGTCCGACGGCGCCAACAAGCCTTACCGCCTGAAGATTCGGGCCCCCGGCTTTGTCCACCTGCAAGCGCTGGATGAAATGTCGCGCGGCCACATGATCGCCGACGCCGTCACCATCATTGGCACGCAGGACATCGTTTTCGGCGAGATCGATCGCTGATCCGCCCAGACAGTCACGAGCACGCCCGCATAACCCGGATTCAAACTATGCTGCTTTCCGAACAGGCCTACCAGAAAATCGACCGTGAACTGGCCAAGTTCCCGGCCGACCAGCGGCAGTCCGCCATCATGGCCTCGCTTGCCATCGCGCAAGAAGAGAAGGGCTGGTTGGCTACCGAAGTCATCGAAGACGTGGCCAAGTACATTGGCGTTCCGCCCATCGCGGTCCAGGAAGTCGCCACGTTCTACAACATGTTCGACGTCAAGCCCGTCGGCAAGAACAAGATCGCCGTCTGCACGAACCTGCCCTGTGCCTTGCGCGACGGCGACCGCGCCGGCGAATACCTCAAGCGCAAGCTGGGCGTCGACTACCGCCAGACCACCGAAGACGGCCAGTTCACGCTGGTCGAAGGCGAGTGCATGGGCGCCTGCGGCGACTCCCCCGTGCTGATCGTGAACAACAAGCATATGTGCGTGCGCATGACCGACGAGAAGCTGGACGCGCTGGTCGCGGCCCTCAAGCAGCAAGGAGAGTCGGCATGAACGCGCCTGACCTGTACAAGCAGTTCGCGCAGGGGCTGGATCCCGATCCCCTGAACGACCTGTCCAACTCGATGGCCCTGCACGGCCGCCACCTGCAGCCGCAGATCATGGCCGACGTCGACGGCGCCAACTGGCGCCTGGCCGACTACGTCAAGCGCGGCGGCTACGAAGCCCTGAAGAAGATCCTGACCACCGGCATGAAGCCGGAAGACGTGATCGCCGAAGTCAAGGCGTCGGGTCTGCGCGGCCGTGGCGGCGCGGGCTTCCCGACCGGCCTGAAGTGGAGCTTCATGCCGCGCGCCTTCCCGGGCCAGAAGTACCTTGTCTGCAACTCGGACGAAGGCGAGCCCGGCACGTTCAAGGACCGCGACATCCTGCGCTTCAATCCGCACATCGTGATTGAAGGCATGGCGATCGCGGCCTACGCCATGGGCATCAGCGTCGGCTACAACTACATCCACGGCGAAATCTTCGAAGTCTACGAGCGATTCGAAGAAGCTCTCGAAGAGGCGCGCGCCGCCGGCTTCCTGGGCGACCGCCTGTTTGGTTCCGACTTCAGCTTTCAGCTCCACGCATTCCACGGTTACGGCGCCTACATCTGCGGCGAAGAAACCGCGCTGCTGGAATCGCTGGAAGGCAAGAAGGGCCAGCCGCGCTTCAAGCCGCCGTTCCCGGCCAGCTTCGGCCTGTACGGCAAGCCCACCACGATCAACAACACGGAAACGTTCGCGGCAGTGCCGTGGATCATCCGCAATGGCGGCCAGGCCTACCTGGAAGTCGGCAAGCCGAACAACGGCGGCACCAAGCTGTTCTCGATCACTGGCGACGTCGAGCGTCCCGGCAACTACGAGATCCCGCTGGGCACCCCGTTTTCGACCTTGCTGGAACTGGCAGGCGGCATGCGCGGCGGCAAGAAGCTGAAGGCGGTCATCCCCGGCGGCTCGAGCGCCCCGGTCCTGCCCGCCGACATCATGATGGAATGCACGATGGACTATGACTCCATCGCCAAGGCGGGCTCGATGCTCGGCTCTGGCGCTGTGATCGTCATGGACGAGACGCGCTGCATGGTGAAGTCGCTGCTGCGTCTGTCGTACTTCTATTTCGAGGAAAGCTGCGGCCAGTGCACGCCGTGCCGCGAAGGCACTGGCTGGCTCTACCGCATGGTGCACCGCATCGAAAACGGTCAAGGCCGTCCGGAAGATCTGGAGCTGCTGGACAACGTGGCCCTCAACATCATGGGCCGCACCATCTGCGCCCTTGGTGACGCCGCCGCCATGCCCGTCCGTGGCTTCCTCAAGCATTTTCGCGACGAATTCGCGCACCACATCGAGCACAAGTCTTGTGTGGTCCCGCAATATCTGTAGGTCTCAGGAACAGCAATGGTTGAACTAACCGTCGACGGCAACAAGGTCGAAGTGCCCGAAGGCAGCATGGTCATGCATGCCGCCCAGAAAGTCGGGCTTTACGTGCCGCATTTCTGCTACCACAAGAAACTGTCCATCGCGGCCAACTGCCGGATGTGCCTGGTTGAAGTGGAAAAAGCGCCCAAGGCGCTGCCCGCCTGCGCCACGCCCGTGACCAACGGCATGGTCGTCCACACCTGCTCTGAGAAGGCTCGCGCCGCTCAGAAGTCGGTGATGGAATTCTTGCTCATCAATCACCCCCTCGACTGCCCGATCTGCGATCAGGGCGGCGAATGCCAGCTGCAGGATCTGGCCGTGGGCTACGGCGGCTCTTCCTCGCGTTACCAGGAAGAAAAGCGTGTCGTGTTCCACAAGGACCTGGGTCCGCTGGTTTCCGCCGAGGAAATGTCGCGCTGCATCCACTGCACCCGCTGCGTGCGCTTCGGCCAGGAAATCGCCGGCGTCATGGAACTGGGCATGCTGGGCCGTGGCGAGCACTCCGAAATCACCACCTTCGTGGGCCGTTCGATCGAGTCCGAACTGTCGGGCAACATGATCGACATCTGTCCGGTGGGCGCGCTGACCTCCAAGCCCTTCCGCTACAGCGCCCGCACCTGGGAACTGGCTCGCCGCCGTTCGGTCAGCCCGCACGACAGCCTGGGCGCCAACCTGGTCGTTCAGGTCAAGGGCGACCGCGTGATGCGCGTGGTCCCGTTCGAAGACGAAGCCGTCAACGAATGCTGGATCAGCGACCGCGACCGCTTCTCGTACGAAGGCCTGAACAGCGACGATCGCCTGTCCGCTCCGATGATCAAGGGCACCGACGGCAAGTGGCAGGAAGCCTCGTGGGCCGACGCGCTGCAGGCCGTGGCCCAAGGCCTGCAGCGTGTGCGTGACAGCTTTGGCGCCGGCCAGATCGGCGCGCTGGCGTCCGAATACGCCACCACCGAGGAATACTCGCTGCTGGGTCGCCTGGTCCGCTCGCTGGGTTCCGAGAACATCGACTTCCGTCTGCGCCAGACCGACCCGGCCTTCGACGCCGCGCTCTCCGGCGCGCCGTGGCTGGGCATGCCCATCGCCGAACTCGACAACCTGGACCGCGTTCTGGTCGTCGGCTCGTTCCTGCGCAAGGACCATCCGCTGATGGCCCAGCGCCTGCGCCAGGCCGCCAAGCGCGGCAAGCAGATCCTGATGGTCGACAGCGCCGCCGACGAGCCCCTGATGCCCGTCACCGCGCGCATCACCGTGGCCCCGTCGGAACTGGCGCGCGCGCTGGCCGAAGTGGCCGTCGCGCTGGACCAGACCAAGGAACAGGCCGTGCCGGCCGAATTCGCCTCGGTCACGCCGGGCGAAAACGCCAAGCTCATCGCCGCCAGCCTCGCGTCCGGCGCCAACACCGCCGTCCTGATGGGCAACCTGGCTGTCGCCAGCGCCCAGGCCACCACGTTCGAGTGG
>DMTA01000351.1 GCA_003454835.1 Achromobacter sp.
CGAAACCATCTTCGATACGCTGAACGCCAAGGCCGCCATCTTCGCGACCGAGGAAGTGTTCGAGGAACGCGGCATCCGCTTGCCGGTGATGATCTCCGGCACGGTGACCGACGCCTCCGGCCGCATCCTGTCGGGCCAGACGGTCGAGGCCTTCTGGAACTCGGTGCGCCACGCGCGTCCCGTCACCGTCGGCCTGAACTGCGCGCTGGGCGCCGCGCTGATGCGCCCCTACGTGGCCGAGCTGTCCAAGATCTGCGACACCTATGTCTGCGTGTATCCCAACGCCGGCCTGCCCAACCCCATGGCCGAGACCGGCTTTGACGAGACCCCGGCCGATACCTCGGCGCTGCTCGAGGAATTTGCGCGCGCCGGTCTGGTGAACATGTCGGGCGGCTGCTGCGGCACCACGCCGGACCACATCCGCGCGATTGCCGAGAAGGTCACGGTGCTGACGCCGCGCGTCGTGCCCGAGATCGCCGTCAAGACGCGGCTGTCGGGCCTGGAGCCGCTGAACATCGACGAAGACACGCTGTTCGTCAACGTGGGCGAACGCACCAACGTGACGGGCAGCAAGATGTTCGCCCGCCTTATCCGCGAAGAGAAATACGACGAGGCGCTGGCCGTTGCCCGCCAGCAGGTCGAGAACGGCGCGCAGATCATCGACATCAACATGGACGAGGCCATGCTGGATTCGGTGGCGTGCATGCACCGCTTCCTGAACCTGATCGCGTCCGAGCCCGACATCGCGCGCGTGCCGGTCATGATCGACAGCTCGAAGTGGGAAGTCATCGAAACCGGCCTGAAGTGCGTGCAGGGCAAGGCGGTCGTGAACTCGATCTCCATGAAGGAAGGGCTGGAGCCCTTCCGCCACCACGCCCGCCTGTGCCGCCGCTACGGCGCCGCGGTGGTGGTGATGGCGTTCGATGAACTGGGCCAGGCCGACACGCTGGAGCGCCGCAAGGAAATCTGCGGCCGGGCCTACAAGATCCTGGTCGAGGAAGAGGGCTTCCCGCCGGAAGACATCATCTTCGACCCCAACGTCTTCGCGGTCGCCACTGGCATCGACGAGCACAACCACTACGCCGTGGACTTCATCGAAGGCACGCGCTGGATCCGCGAGAACCTGCCGCACGCGCGCATCTCGGGCGGCGTGTCCAACGTCAGCTTCTCGTTCCGCGGCAACGAGCCGATGCGCGAGGCCATCCATACCGTGTTCCTGTATTACGCGGTCAAGGAAGGCATGACGATGGGCATCGTCAACGCCGGCCAGCTGGGCGTGTATGCCGACCTGGATGCCACGCTGCGCGATCTGGTGGAAGACGTGGTGCTGGACCGCCCCGAGCCCGTCGGCAAGACCGATCCGGCCGACGAGCGCACGCCCACCGAACGCCTGGTGCAGTTTGCCGACACCGTGAAGGGCTCCGGCGCCAAAAAGGAAGAAGACCTGGCCTGGCGCCAGGCCGAAGTCGAGCAGCGCCTGTCGCACGCGCTGGTCCACGGCATCACCGCCTTCATCGTGGAAGACACCGAAGAGGTGCGCCAGAAGATCGAAGCGCGCGGCGGCCGTCCCATTGAAGTGATCGAAGGTCCGCTGATGGACGGCATGAATGTCGTCGGCGACCTGTTCGGCGAAGGCAAGATGTTCCTGCCGCAGGTGGTGAAATCCGCGCGTGTCATGAAGCAGGCCGTGGCGCACCTGATTCCGTTCATCGAGGAAGAAAAGCGCCAGATCGCGGCCGCGGGCGGCGACGTGCGCGCCAAGGGCAAGATCGTCATCGCCACCGTCAAGGGCGACGTGCACGACATCGGCAAGAACATCGTGTCGGTGGTCCTGCAGTGCAACAACTTCGAAGTCGTGAACATGGGCGTGATGGTGCCCTGCGCGCAGATTCTTGAGAAAGCCAAGGAAGAGAACGCCGACATCGTCGGCCTGTCCGGCCTGATCACGCCCAGCCTGGAAGAGATGGCCTACGTGGCGTCGGAAATGCAGCGCGACGAGTATTTCCGCAGCCGCAAGGTGCCGCTGATGATCGGTGGGGCCACCACCAGCCGCGTGCACACCGCCGTGAAGATCGCGCCCAATTACGAAGGCCCGGTCATTTATGTGCCCGACGCCAGCCGTTCGGTGGGCGTGGCCACCAACCTGATGTCGGACCAGTCGGAAGCCTATCTGACGGAACTGGCCGAGGAATACGAAGACGTGCGCCGCCGCCATGCCAACCGCAAGGCGACGCCCATCCTGCCGCTGGCCGAGGCGCGCGCCTCGCGTCCGGCGATCGACTGGGATACCTACACGCCGCCGCGTCCCAAGTTCATCGGCCGCCGCACGTTCAAGAGCTACGACCTCGCCGAGATCGCGAAGTACGTGGACTGGGGCCCGTTCTTCCAGACCTGGAGTCTCTTCGGCCCGTACCCCGCCATCCTGGAAGACAAGGTGGTGGGCGAGCAGGCGCGCAAGGTCTTTGCCGACGGCCAGGCCATGATGAAGCGCATCGTCGAAGGCCGCTGGCTCACCGCCAACGGCGTCGTGGGCTTCTATCCGGCCAACACGGTCAACGACGAAGACATCGAGGTCTACAAGGACGAAACCCGCAGCGAGGTGCTGTTTACGTACCGCAATCTGCGCCAGCAGGGCGCCAAGCGCGAAGGCGTCAGCAACAAGTCGCTGTCCGACTTCATCGCGCCCAAGTCCAGCGGCAAGGTCGACTACATCGGCATGTTCGCCGTGACGGCCGGTCTGGGCATCGAGAAAAAGGAAGCGGAGTTCGAGAAGGCGCTGGACGACTATTCCAGCATCATGCTCAAGTCGCTGGCGGACCGCCTGGCCGAAGCTTTCGCCGAATGCCTGCACGCGCGCGTGCGCCAGGACCTGTGGGGCTATGCGCCCGACGAGGCCCTGTCCAACGAGGACATGATTGCCGAGAAGTACGTGGGCATCCGCCCCGCGCCGGGCTACCCGGCCTGCCCGGAACACGTCGTGAAGACCGACATGTTCCGCGTGCTGGACGGCGAGGACATCGGCATGATGCTGACGGACAGTTATGCCATGTACCCGGCGTCCAGCGTGTCGGGCTTTTACTTCAGCCACCCGCAGTCGCAGTACTTCAATGTGGGCGTCATCGGCCAGGATCAGCTTGAGGACTACGCCCGCCGCAGCGGCCGCAGCATCGAAGACCTGAAGCGCACGCTGGCGCCCAATTTGGGCTGATGCGCCTGACTGCCGCTGAAGCCCAGGCTGAGGCTGGCGGAGGCTAAGGCTGGAACCGGGGCGCAGCGATGCGCCCCAGTACTTTCTCGATGGCCAAGCCGATTGCGAGCACCTTGCGGTCCTCGCCCGGCAGGCCATCGATCTCCAATCCCACTGGCAGGCCTTCCTGCGACAGCCCGGCCGGCACGCTCAGTCCCGGCAGACCGGCGTTGCTGCCGGGATCCACGTTGCGCGCCAGGCGCGCAAAGGTCTCGAAGCTGCTGGCCTCGGGTGTGGACGCGGGCGGCGGGACCGGCACGGTCGGAAACAGCAGGCCGTCCAGCGCGTGCTCCGTGAAGGCGCGGCGATAGACGTCGATGAGTTCGCGCCGGCCGCTGGCGATGGCGTGTTCGTAAAGCGGTTGCAACGGCAGAAGCTGGCCGTCCGGCGTGGGCAGCACGCCCGGCACGATCAGGTTGTCGAAGATGCCTTTCACATCCGGGCTGGAAATCTGCGCGACCACGTCATCAAAGCTCACCCCCACGTGATAACGCGCCAGATAAGCCGTCAGGTCGGGCTTCTGCTCGAACAGGCATAGCGGCATGCCGACGGCCGCGTTGGCGGCGGGCAGCTCGGGCATGTCCAGCTCCACCAGCGTCACCCCGGCCGCGTGCAGCTTGTTCAAGGCGGCGTCGGAAACCGCCTGCACGTCGGGATCGAGGTCGGCCCAGAAATACACGGCCACGCCCAGGCGGATGCTTTCGGGCGGCAATGGAACCAGCGGCTCGGTCTGGCCCGTGAGGATTGCATCCAGCAGCACGATGTCGGCCATGCCGTTGGCGATGGGGCCGGGTGTGTCGCGCGTGTGAGAAATGGGGGTGATGCCCGCGCCGTCGTAGCGGCCCACGGTGGGACGAAAGCCCGCCGATCCGTTTACCGAGGCGGGCAGGCGCACCGAGGCGCCCGTATCGGTGCCCAGCGCGGCGGGCGTCAGCCGCCCG
>DMTA01000052.1 GCA_003454835.1 Achromobacter sp.
GCGGGGCTTGCAAGCTCGCGTCGCGTGAATCCGGCCGCACGCGGCGGCAGCGCGGGGCTTTTATGCCCTGCCCGGCGGCGGGGCGTGGGATTACGCCAGGCTGCGCAGCCGCTGAGCCGCAGTCACTTTCCTTCTGGCCGCTTGCCCGGGTACTGCCCGCCCTCTTCGAACTCAGGTCCCCCGCGATTCGGCGCCTTGTCCGACTCGCGCTTGTAGGGCTGGCCCTTGTCGCTCGGTTTGTCCGAGCCGAACTGCCCGCTTTGGTTGGACGCTTCCGTTTCGTCCTTCGGGGTGTTGGCCTTGGACTTTCCTGGCTGCTGTTCGTGTTGGGTCGTCATGAATGCTCTCCTTGATCCGCGCCCCTTCCGAGGATGCCGGATGGGACATGGCTTGGTGCGCAAGCGCCGTGCCTGACGAACCTGGGCACGGCGCTTGCTCTGACCGTGATCGGGTCCGCCAACTATCGGACCATTTCCCAAAGGAGTCAGTCATGAAGCTGTCCAAAACGATTTGCCCCGCTTTTGCCCTGTGCTTTTCGGTTCTCGCGTTCCAGGCCTCCGCGCAGACTGGCGCAGCCGGCGTTCGCACGAACGATCAGATCGACAACCAATACAAGATGGACAGGAAGCAATGCGACGGCATGAAGGGCAATCAGAAGGACGTCTGCCAGCAACAGGCCGAAGCCACGCGCGACAAGGCCAAGGCTGACGCCAAGGCCGCGAAGGAAAAGGCCGAGGCCTCGCATGACGCGGCCAAGACGCGCAACGATGCCGACTATAAAGTCGGCAAGGAAAAGTGCGACGCCATGTCCGGTAATGCCAAGGACGCCTGCATGGCAGACCTGAAGACCCGCTACAACAAATAAGCGGGTCTAGGCGGATTCCCGGGACGGTCCACCCGCCCGGGAATTCTCGCCTGGCAGCGCATAGCCCGCTGCCGCGTATTCCTCTAGACGGTTGTAAAGCGTCTTGGGACTGATGCCGAGGACGGCGGCAGCCTGTTTCTTCACGCCATTGCAGCGCTCGAGTGTCGCCAGGATCAGACGCCGATCCGCCTCTGCCAGCGTTTCACCCACGGGCACGCTGACCTGGCCGCCAGACGACTCGCCGGCCGGCGAGACTTGCGGCACCAGCATTTCCAGATCCAGCACATCGCCATCGGCCATGATGAACGCACGGCGAACGAAGTTCTTCAGTTCTCGCACATTGCCCGGCCATTCATATTGCGCGAGCGCCGCAGCCGCCTCGGGCGAAAACGCCTTGTTCTTGCCAGCCTCTTCGTTGAGGGTCTGCAGGAAGCGCTGCGCCAGAAACTGGATGTCGCTGCCGCGATCGCGCAGTGCCGGCAGTTCGATGGGGAACACGCTCAACCGGTAGTACAAGTCTTCGCGCAGCTTGCCTTCCTGCACGGCCTGTTCCGGATTGCGGTTCGTGGCGGCCACCACGCGGATGTCGCAGGCGATCTCGCGATTGGTCCCCACGCGCATGAATTGTCCTGTCTCCAGCACGCGCAACAGCTTGACCTGCAGGTCAAGCGGCATCTCGGTGACTTCGTCCAGGAACAGCGTGCCGCCATCCGCGCGTTCAAAGTAACCCTTGTGCTGGCGGTCGGCGCCGGTAAAGCTGCCGCGCTCGTGGCCGAACATTTCGCTTTCGATCAGGTTGGGCGAAATCGCGCCGCAGTTGACCGCAATGAACGGCCGCTGCCGGCGCGGACTGAGTTCGTGGATGGCATGGGCGGCGAGCTCCTTGCCGGTGCCGCTTTCTCCGATCAGCAAGGTGGTGACCGTGGTGGGCGCCACGCGCCCGATCTGGCGGTACAGCGTCTGCATCCGTTCGGACTGGCCATACAGCTTGCCGAAACGCCCCGGCTCCTCAAATGGCGTGCCGGGCATCTCGCCGCCCGAATTGGTCATGATGCGCTTGAGGATTTCTTCCAGGCGCTCCATGCAGATCGGCTTGACCAGATAGTCGGTCGCACCCAGGCGCAAAGCCTGGACGGCGTTGTCGACAGTACCGTGGCCGGTCATCACCACCACTTCCGCGCTACTCGCGTTAACGTTCTTGAAAATGTCCATGCCGCTGCCGCCCGGCAGCCGGACGTCCGTCAGCACCAGGTCGGGCGCTTGCCTTTCGAGCTGGATCAGGGCGTCTTTGACGCTGGCCGCCAGGGCCACCGAAAACCCGCTATCGCGGCCGATTTCGGCCAGTGTTTCTCGTATCGCATCGTCGTCATCGACGATTAGCAGGTGAGGCATGCTATCTCCGTATCCCTTCTATAACGCTAAGAATAGTCACTATGGGGGCGGCCGGCGCAAAATCATTTCGGATTCCACCAACGTTTTCCAATGCTTGCAACTCGTCGCAATCAGACGTTCGGCCGCCCTCTACGATTGGCTTATTGCAGGCCCGATTCCGGGACTGGGGACCAAGCATGGCTAGTCGAAATACCGCTACGCGAAATACCGCACCTTCGCCCTCTTCCGTGTTCGCCGACACGAGCGGCATGTCGCCGCAGATGCGAAAACTGGGAAGCCAGATCGCTCTTGCCGCGGCCACCGATGCAAGCGTGTTCATTATCGGTGAAAGTGGTGCGGGTAAGGAAATCGTAGCGCGTGCCATCCATGATGCAAGCGATCGCCGCGACCAGTCCTTCGTGGCAGTCAACTGCGGCGCGATCAGCGGATCGCTGGCGCATGCCGAACTCTTCGGTCACGAGAAAGGCAGTTTCACCGGCGCCGTGTCCCAGAACGCCGGCTATTTTGAGTTTGCGAGCGGCGGCACCTTGTTTCTGGACGAAGTCACGGAAATGCCGCCGGACATGCAAGTGCACTTCCTGCGCGTGCTTGAAGTCGGCACATATCAGCGCGTGGGCGGCACGGATCTCCTGCGCGCCAATGTGCGCGTCATCTGCGCCAGCAACCGCGACCCAGCCGCTTCCGTCGCGGACGGCCGGCTGCGACAGGATTTCCTCCACCGTCTGCTCGTCATTCCGCTGCGCGTGCCGCCGCTGCGCGAGCGCGGCGACGACGCCCTGCTCCTCGCCAAGCAATTTCTGGACACGCTGAATGCGCAGCACGGCACGCAGAAGACGTTTTCCCCGCACATGCTGGAAGCGATCAAGGCGCACGACTGGCCCGGCAACGTGCGCGAACTGCGCAACGTGATCCAGCGCGCCTACATCATGGCCGACACGCAGCTCGACGCCGAATTGCTGCCGCGCAAGCGCGGTCCAAACCAGGCCCAGATGCGCGAGGGTTCGCTGAACTTTCCCGTGGGTATGCCGCTGGGTCGCGCTCAGCGTGAGTTCATCCTGGCTACGCTGGCGCATCATGCCGGGGATAAGCGCCTGGCTGCCGAGACGCTCGGCGTCAGTCTGAAGACGCTGTACAACCGCCTGGATGTCTATGAAAAGGACGAGCCTGAAACGGCCGCCTGAGCAGTTATTACCGTCCCCTTTGTAATACTGTCTCAGCATGTCGCGTTCCCGGCGCGGCCCTGCCTCTGAAGACAGGTTGGCACGATCTTTGCGTCTATGAAAGGAATGAGCCGCTTTCCGGCGGCCGCCCCTTCAGGAGACTCGATTGGGCCACCCGATGCAAGAACTTCGCCTGCGCCAGCAAATGACGCTGGCGCCGCGTCTGCAACAATCCGTCAAGCTGCTTCAGATGTCGGCGTTGGAGTTCACCACGGCGGTGCAACACGCGCTTGCCACCAACCCTTTTCTCGAAGATCCGGACGAATCGGAGCCCGAGGCGAGTCCGGCTGCGCCTGGCGTGCGCGGCGAAATGACGGAGCAGACCGATGGCCACCCCGCGCCGGAACCTGCGGCGGCTTCCGAAAGCCCGGATGTCGATGAGCCCCCGCCGGACGCCCCGGCCTACTCCGGCGACTACCCCACGCACGCCCCGTCCGGCGGCGACAGCGATCTGGGCCAATGGGCTTGCGCCAATTTATCGATGCGCGACCGCCTGTCCTCGGAACTGGGCAACTATCACCTGCAGCTGCGTGACCGCCTGCTGGCCGAATTCATCATCGACGCGCTGGACGACGACGGCTATCTGCGCACGCCGCTGGAGAACCTCTGCACCGAGGCCGACGAAGACATCAATCCGACTCCCGACGAAAGCGAATGGATGGCGGCCCTGCGCCTGGTGCAGCAGCTCGACGTACCCGGCATCGCCGCGCGCGACCTGCGCGAATGCCTGACGCTGCAGCTGTCGGCGCTGCCGGATGAAGACGAAGCGACCCGCGCGCTGGCCCAGCGCATCGTGCAGGATCACCTGGAGCGTCTCGGCAAGAACGATTACGTGGGGCTTCGTCGCACCCTGGGGTGTTCGGACGACGCCCTGCGCGATGCCTGCGCGCTGATCCGGCACCTGGATCCCAAGCCTGGCGGCCGCTATAGCGGCGACGCGCCGGTCTACGTTGTGCCGGACGTGTTTGTCGACAAATGGCAGGGGCGCTGGCGCGTGCTGCCCAATCGCAGCGCCATGCCGCGCGCGCGGTTGCACAGCGCGTACGCCGACCTGTTTCGCCGCGCCCGGCTGGATGACCGCAGCCCGATGGCGCAGGAACTGCAGGAAGCACGCTGGCTGGTGCGCAATGTCGAGCAGCGCTACACCACCATCCAGCGGGTGGCCGAAGCGATCGTGAAGCGCCAGCAGATGTTCTTTGAATACGGTGAAGTCGCCCTGCGTCCGCTGATGCTGCGCGAGGTGGCCGACGACCTGAACATGCACGAGTCCACGGTATCGCGCGCCACGGTCAGCAAGTACATGACCACGCCCCGCGGCGTCTTTGAATTCCGCCACTTCTTCTCGCGCGAGCTCGCCACCGAATCGGGCGGCTCGTGTTCCGCGGCAGCAGTACGCGCGCTGATCAAGGAAATGGTGGACGCTGAAGATCCGGCGATGCCGCTTTCCGACGTGGCGCTGACGCAGCAGCTGGCGTCCAACGGCATCCTTCTCGCCCGCCGCACGGTGTCCAAATACCGCGGCCAGTTGCGCGTTCCCCCGGCCGAATTGCGCCGGCAGCATTGAAACGCTGCGCCGGCATGAACCGGTGCATCCAGTGCTTGCGCAGGATCGGCGTCAGATAACGATCCGACAGCCCATACGTCCCAAAAAAAAAGGCTTCCTCTCGGAAGCCTTTTTGGGGTGGCCGCTTACTTGCTGCCGCCCGTGTTCGGATATCCCGGGGGAGGCGCAGCGCCGCCGGCCGGGGTATTCGGCACGTTGTCATTGGCTTCGCGTTTGCGATTGGGCATTTCCGACCCATGCTTGTCGGACTTCATATGACCGCTCTTATCCAGGTTCGGAGGCGTGGTGCCAGTCTGGGGCGCCGCGTTCGGAGCGGGCGGAATCTGGCCCGGAGGCACTTGGGTGTTGGGCGGCACGGCAGCCCCATCATTCGGCGTCGTGGACGGCGAGGTCGGGGGCGTGCTGCGGCCCGTGGATTGGGCATAGGCGCCGCCGGCGGCAAGGCCGGCAATCATGGCAAACGCGCAAGTCATGGCACGGTATTTCATAGCGTAGCTCCTTCCTTGGTTGAAATGCCTCAACCTAGTCGCAAGCCCCGTGCCTGACTCCGTCACACGCCTCTCCCCCAGAGGTAGTCCGCCATGCGGGGCATTTTTTACCTGCCGTTGAAACACTTGACCCCACCCGTGACCCCCTACCCCGCGCGCTGCGGCCCCGCGCTCTCCTCCAGCATCCGCTGCACCCGTTCACCCAGCGCATCAAGCGAGAACGGCTTGACGATGAGTTCCATGCCGTCCTCCAGGAAGCCGCCCGCGCTGGCCGCGCTTTCGGCGTACCCCGTCATGAGCAGCACGCGCAGGCCAGGGTGTGCGACACGCGCGGCGTCCGCCAACTGGCGGCCGTTCAGGTTGGGCAGGCCTACATCCGTCACCAGCAGACTCAGGTTGCGGGTGGACGTCACCAGTTCCAGGCCCGCCTCGCCGTCGCCGGCCGTCAACACATGCAGGCCCATATCGACCAGCGACTCGCGCACCATTTCTCGCACGTTCGTGTCGTCTTCCACGACGATGACGAAGGCCTGACCGGCCGACGCCGCCTGCGCGCCTGTCGCACGCGGCATATCGGCCGCCATTTCCGGCACGCCCTGATGGCGCGGCAGGTAAAGCCGGACCGACGTCCCGATGCCCTCGGCGCTTTCCAGTACGGCGCTCCCGCCCGCCTGTTTGGCAAAGCCATAGGTCATGGACAGACCCAGCCCCGTGCCCTCGCCGAGCGGCTTGGTGGTGAAGAACGGATCAAAGGCGTGCGCCAGCACGTCGGGCGACATGCCGCAGCCCACGTCGGACACCGAGACCTCGACGAAAGGGCCCGGCGGGACGCCCGGACTCTGCCTCAGCGACATCGCGTCCAGTTGCGTGTTCGCCGCAGCAATGGTCAAGACGCCGCCATTGGGCATGGCGTCGCAGGCATTGATCACCAGGTTGAGCAACGCGTTCTCAAACTGGTTCTTATCGCAGTTGACGGGCCACAGATCGGGATCCAGATCGAAGACCAGATTCACACGCTCGCCGGTGTAGCGGTGGAACAGGTCCGTCATGGAATGCAGTGCGGCCTCGACGCTGAACGGCTTGGGGTCGATCGGCTGACGCCGCGAGAAGGTCAGCAGACGCTGCGTCAAGTGTGCGGCGCGGTTGGCCGAGTCCATCGCCACCGTGATGAAGCGCTGCGCCTGTTCAGGCACACCGGCCGAAAGCTTACGCTGAATGAGATACAGCGCGCCCGTGATGCCCTGGAGCATGTTGTTGAAATCGTGTGCGATGCCGCCGGTCAGGCGCCCCACCGCCTCCATCTTCTGCGCCTGGCGCAACGCATTCTCGGTGTCGGCCAGCGCCTCGGCCTGCGCCTTCAGATCCGAATCGTCGCGTCCGGCCACGTACAGGCTGTCCTGCGACCACGACATGCTCCATGTGATCCAGCTATAGCCGCCCTCGCGCCGCAGGACGCGGTTCTCCAGATGCCGGGCGGGTTGCGCGCCGTCCGCCCCCTCGTGTGGCGACCAGGCGGCTCGCGTCGCGTCCAGATCGTCCGGGTGGATCAGTTCGGCAAGCCCCATCGACAGGAACTGGTCGGGACTCCACCCCAGGATGGGATGCACGGCCGGATTCACGCTGGCAAACCGGCCCCGGCCGTCGATGACGGCCAGCAGCTCGGGAGACATCCGCCAGATGCGGTCTCGCTCGGCGATGGCGTGCTCCACCCGCTGCTCCAGCATGCGCGCATATTGCGACCGCTCGACCGCGTCGCACATCCGTTCGGCGACTTCCTCGATGAAGGCCAGATCCGCGGGCTTGAGCCGGCTGTTCGCCGAGGGGCGGACCATGAGCGCGCCGCCTTGCCGCGCCCAGCGGCGCATCGGCACCACAATGGCGGACGGACGGATGTCGCCGCCCTCTTGCGCCACCAGCGGCTGCAGATAGGTCGTGCGACCCTTGCGCACCGCGTCGAAAAAATCTTCGCCCAGCTGTTCCGTGGCCAGCGCGTCCTGGCTGACCAGATCATTCTCGGACCGCCAGCAGGTCGACACCACCGGCGCCGCGCCGTCGCCGGCCCAGTCCAGAACGGCCACGAGGCCCAGCGACAGGTGATGGCCCAATCCCGCGCAGGCGGTCTCCTCGATTGCCGGCTGCAAATGCAGTTCACGCATGCGGTCGCCAAGCGCCAGCAGGAAATTCTTGCGGTGCTGGCCCTCCCACAATTCGGTCTCGGCGGCCTTGCGTGCGGTGACATCCAGGAACAGCGCCATGATGCGATCGGGGCCTTCCTTGCGCGCCCGCGCTTCGTACCACGCGTCCTTGGGCGCCGGCACGGCAAACTCGAACTGGGCGGGCTCGCCCGACTCCACCACCTGAGCGAACGTATCCAGGATCTGGCTGGGCACCCCGGGAATCATCTCGCGCAGCGTATGGCCCAGCGTGTCGCCTTCGCGCATGCCGCTTTGGCGCTCAAAGGCGGGGTTAACTTCCAGAAAGCGGAAGTCGGCTATGCGGCCGTCTTCGCCGCGCAGGGCTTCGGCCAGGAAGAAGGCTTCCTGCATGCCGTCGAACATCGCCCGCCAGCGTTCTCCGCTGCGGCGCAGCGCGACGTCCATCAAATGCCTTTCTATCGCCAGCGCCGCGCTGCGCGTGACCAGCGCGATCGCGTCGATATCCTGCGCGGACGGCAGGCGGCTCTCGTCGTAGTAATTTGAGAAGACGCCCAGCAACCGCCCATCCGGCGCCTTGATCGGCGTGGACCAACAAGCGCGAAGGCCATTCTCCAAGGCAAGGTCGCACCACGGCGCCCACCGCGGATCGTGGGCAATGTCGTCCGTGTAGACCGGCGTTCCCGAATGCGCCGCAGCGCCCCACGATGCGGCCATCGGCCCGATGGCTATCCGGTCCACAGCGGCATTGAACGCGTCCGGCAATCCCGGCGCCGCCGCGAGCCGTAATTCTGTTCCCGCGTCATCCACCAGCGCGATGGATGCGCGCAGCTTCACGCTCGATTGGGCCTCGATGGCGTGAAGCATATGTTCCAGCACCTGCCGGAGCGGTACGCCGGCAGCTATGCGCTCCAGCATGATGCGTTCGTCTTCCAGACGAGCTAGCGTGTCGGTCCATGGCAGGGACACGCGGTCTTGCTTGGTCAGCATGGTTCCCCCTATCGCAATACAGAATGTATCGCGATAGGAGCGCGCGCGGCGCAACCCTGCGTAACGCGACGCTACCTTCCTGGAAAAAAACGGGCGCGGTCAGGCGGGACCGACGGCGCCGGCCGCGTCATGCCGCCGTCCGGTGCGCCAGGCA
>DMTA01000055.1 GCA_003454835.1 Achromobacter sp.
GCCATCTGCGGCGCGGCCGCGGTGCTGGCGTTCGAGCCCACGCTGCGCGCCGCCCCCCACAAGAGCGCCGTGGCCGTAGCGACCGTGGTGCTGTTTGGCACGCTGTCGATGTTCCTGTACCCGGTCTTCTATCACGCGGGTTGGCTGAACTTCGACACGCAGGCGCTCGGCATCTACATCGGCGGCACGGTGCACGAAGTGGCGCAGGTCGTGGGCGCCGCCAGCAACATCGACCCGGCCACCACCGAAGTTGCCACCATCGTCAAGATGACCCGCGTGGCGCTTCTGGTTCCCGTGCTGCTGGTGCTGGGCATGTACCTGCGCAGCGCCGCCTCCCATGCGGGCGGCCAGGGCAAGAGCGCCAAGCTTCCGATCCCCTGGTTCGCCGTCGGGTTCCTGGTGCTGGCCATCATCAATTCGCTCGACATCATTCCCGCCGATATCGTCGCGGCCATCCGCCGGCTCGACGTGTTCGCCCTGACCATGGCCATGACCGCGCTGGGCATCGAAACGCGCTTCGCCCAGATCCGCAAGGCCGGCCCGCGCGTGATGGCCCTGGGCTTCATCCTTTACGTCTGGCTGTTGCTTGGCGGCTACGGGATCGTCAAGCTGGCGACCTGATCGCCGCGCGAGGTTGGAACGGCGGGTGGGGCGGCAGGCGCCAACGCGCACGCCGCCGTCTCGTTTTTCCTGCATAATCGGCTGGTTCTCTAGCATTGGAGTCGGCCGCATGACCTCCAGCACCAAAACCCCGTTTACGACTCTGCCTGCCCATCGCGACGCGGTGTTGCGCGTCATGCCGATGCCGGCCGATGCGAACATCCACGGGGACGTTTTTGGCGGCTGGATCATGGCCCAGGTCGACATCGCCGGGTCCATCCCCGCCGCCCGCCGCGCCGCCGGCCGCGTGGCCACCGTGGCGGTCAATGCCTTCCAGTTCAAAGAGCCCGTGTTCGTGGGCGACCTGCTCAGCTTCTATGCCGCCATCGTCAAGACCGGCACTACGTCCATCACGGTCTCCGTCGAGGTCTACGCGGAACGCCAGCGGCTGGACGCCGAAGTCGTCAAGGTCACCGAGGCCACGCTGACGTATGTCGCCACCGACGAAGCGCGGCGCAGCCGCCCTCTTCCCACACTTTGAGCCGTAACGCATGACGCAGTCCGCCGCCGCGCAGAAACCGCCCGCGACGCCCCGCCGCCTCGATCCGGAAGACGCCCAGACCGCCCTGGCTGAAGTCCAGGAACGACTGCGGCGCCAGCAGCTCGTCGAAAGCCTGGTTCATCGCCAGGAAGAAGGCGACGTCAAGGCGCCCCTGGTTGAAGACCTGGTGCATCGCCAGCACGAAGCCGAGTTGAAGACGCTGGTCGACAACCTGCACCCGGCCGACATCGCCTTCATCCTCGAATCGCTGCCCAAGGACGAGCGCCAGGCGATCTGGAAGCTGGTCAGCCCCGAGCACGACGCCGACGTCCTGCTCGAAGTCGAAGACTGGGTCCGCGAATCGCTGATCGAAGCGATGGACCGCCAGGATCTCGTCGCCGCGACCGAAAGCATGGACGCGGACGAGCTCGCCGACCTGGCGCCTGACCTGCCGCCCGACGTGGTGGCAGAAGTGCAGAAGGGCCTGACCGAGGAAGAGCGCGCACAGCTTCTGGAAGCCATGGGCTACCCGGAGGACAGCGTCGGCGCCATCATGGACTTCGAGATGGTGCGCGTGCGCGAGGACGTCACGCTCGAGGTCGTGCTGCGCTACCTGCGCCGGCTACACGAACTGCCCGACCACACCGACCAGATCTTCGTCGTGGACCGCCAGGACAAGCTGCAAGGCATCCTGCCCTTGTCGCGCCTGTTGGTCAGCGAGCCCGAAACCGAAGTGCGGGCGGTCATGAATTCCGACTTCCTGACGCTGAACCCGCTGGACTCCGACGCGGACGCGGCCGGCGCATTCGAACGCTACGACCTGGTTTCCGCCCCGGTGATGGACGACCAGGGCCGGCTGATCGGCCGCGTCACCATCGCCGACGTCGTGGACGTGATGCGCGAAGACTCGCAGGAACAGGCGCTGTCGCGCGCCGGTCTGCAGGAAGAAGACATCTTTGCCCCCGTCAGCACCGCGCTGCGCAACCGCGCGCCATGGCTGCTGTTCAACCTCTGTACCGCCGCCACGGCCTCGTTCGTGGCGTCGCAGTTCGAGGGCACGGTCAGCCAAATCGTCATCCTGGCGTTCCTGATGTCGATCGTGGCCGGCATCGGCGGCAACTCCGGCAACCAGACCATGACGCTCATCATCCGGGCGTTGGCCATGGGCCGGATCACCGGGCGCAACCTGTGGCAGCTCGTCAAGCGCGAGCTGTTCGTGACCTTGCTGGTGGGTTTGTGCGGCAGCCTCGTGGCCGCCCTGTTCGCGTGGGTGATCTCGCGCTCGCTGTCCATCGCGCTGGTGATGATGGCCGCCATGATCTGCAACATGCTGGTCGGCGCCTCGGTCGGCGTGCTGGTGCCCATGGTGCGCGCGCGCTTCGGCAAGGACCCCGCGATGGGCTCGTCGGTGCTGCTCACGTTCGCCACCGACTCGCTCGGCTTCTTCATATTCCTGGGTCTGGCCACGGTCTTTCTTTTGTAGCGTTCACGCTACATCCCGGCACCGCGCCGGGCGGCATCAGCCAGTGCCGCCCCCCAGGCGACAGCCCGTTGACAGGGAAGATGACACGCGCTCCGTTACAGTAACGGAACTGTCATCTTTACCTGGGTCCTGCGATGACCGCCAGATTCCGCGCCGCGCTGCTCTGCCTGCTGTTGTCCGTTTTCACCGTTTCCGCACACGCCTGCGACGACATGCCCTCGTGGGCCCAGTCGGCGTGCAACCGCATCGACCAGATCTGGTCCGAAGGCGGCAACGATCTCTATGTCAGCGGCTGGGCCTGGCACAACCGCGCCAAGTACAGCGCCGACAAGATCGACAGCTTCCGCGAACTTGCCTGGGGCGGCGGCTACGGCCGCAGCATCTACGACGAGGACGGCGACTGGCAGGGCCTGTATGCCATGGCATTTCTGGACTCGCACTCCAAGGTGCAGCCCATCGCCGGCTATGGCTTTCTGAAGATCGGACAGGTCAGCGACAACTTCCGCCTGGGTGCGGGCTACACCGTGTTCCTCACGGCGCGCCACGACATCATGAGCTACGTGCCGTTTCCCGGCATCCTGCCGCTGGTCAGCGCGGGCTACAAAGACGCCATGCTTTACGCGACGTACATTCCGGGCTCAAGCGGCGCGGGTAATGTGCTGTTCGTGTTCGGCCGCTGGCATTTCTGAAACGCGTCAGAACGCGTGACCCAGCTTGCGCACCAGATCGCCCAGCCGCCAGTCGTCGATGCCATGCGCACGCAGCGCGCGCGCCGTTTCCACCACGTAGTCCAGACACGGCCCGGAATGTCCGACCGCATTGCGCACGGACGTCAGCAGGCGGTCGTCGCATAGATCGGCCGCGTACTCGCGGCAGGTGCGATTCAACAGGAACACCAGGCCGCGCACCGGCGCGGCCTCGGTGTGACAGGTCAGCCAGCGCGGACGGTAGGCGCCCGTGACCATTTCCCGGCGCCACAGGGCTTCAAAGACCTGCGGCACGTCGCTGGCCGCAATCTGGAAGGCAACGCCCCGGCAGCAACCGCCGCGATCCAGTCCGAACACGAGGCCAGGATTGTCCGGCGACCCGCGGTGGTCATGCGACCACAGGCACAGCGAACGGTGATAGCCCCGTACGGTGGCCAGCCGCCGTTCGCGCCAGGCAAACCCGGGATGCCAGATCAGGGAACCGTAGGCGAACACCCACAGGTCGTCGACGCCATTCCAGCCGGCCAGGAGGTCATCCACCGATGCTGCTTGCCGCGATTTTTGCAATCCGGCGCAGCCGGCGGGTACTGCCAACGACATAGGGTCCTCTGATATCCCAATTCACTCCAAGACTGGAGTGAGCGATATCCTACGCCGCGCCCCGCGCAAAAGCATTGCCAGATTGGGCCCGCGCAACACGCAGAAAGAAATTTGCATCCGCGGCGGCGGGGGACTCAGGAAAAAATTTGCGCGCCCTGCGGCTACACCGCGCCCAGCGGCAATTCCGTCGTGCTTTTGATGACTTCCATCGAGAAGCTGGCGCTGACGTCCAGCAGATCCACCGCGCCGATCAGCCGGCGATAGAAGCGGTCATACGCCGCCATGTCCTCGACCACCACCTTCAGCAGGTAGTCCACGTCGCCCGCCATGCGATGGAACTCGACCACGTTGGGCAAGGCCATCACGGCATTGATCAGGCTTTGCGTCCATTTCTCGTTGTGCTGACTGGTGCGGATGGACACGAACACCGTCAGGTTCAGGCCCAGCGCGCGGGGATCCAGCAGGATGGCATTGCGCGCAATGACGCCGTCGTCCTTCAGCTTCTGGATCCGGCGCCAGCACGGCGTCACCGAAAGGTTCACCTGTTCGGCCACTTCCGCGACCGAGCAGGTGGCGTCCTTCTGCAGCAGCGCGAGTATCTTCAGGTCGGTCTGGTCCATGGGATGTCTTGACGCCATCAATAGGTCCCGGGGTAACCGCCCCCGTCGATCAGCAAACTCTGTCCGGTGATATAGCCGGAATGCGCCGAGCAGACATACGCGCACAGCGCGCCCAGTTCCTCGGGCTGGCCATACCGGCCCGCAGGATTGCTGCGCGCCCGTTCATCCCACAGCTGCTCGAACGTCTTGTCGCCCTGCTCCACCATGCCCTGGATGTGCCGGATCTGCGCATCGGTGGCAAACGCGCCAGGCAGCAGATTGTTGATCGTGACGTTGTGCCGGACCGTCTGGCGCGCCAGGCCGCCCACGAAGCCGATCAGGCCCGAGCGCGCACCGTTGGACAGTCCCAGCTCGGCATGCGGCGCCTTCACGCTGCGCGACACGATATTGACGATACGGCCGAACCGGCGCTCGACCATGCCGTCCACCACGCGGCGGATCATGTCGATCGGTCCCAGCATCATGGCATCGAGCGCGGCGATCCAGTCGTCGCGCGACCAGTCGCGGAAGTCGCCCGGCAGCGGGCCGTCGGCGTTGTTGATGAGGATGTCGGGATGCGGACAGGCGGCGATCGCCGCGTCGCGCCCTTCCGGCAGCGTCAGGTCGGCCGACACCCAGCCCACGCCGATGCCGGTCTCGCGCGATATCTCGGCGGCGGCCTGTTCAAGCGTCTGGGGATTGCGCGCCGCGATGGTCACCGCCACGCCCTCCCGCGCAAGCTGCAGGGCGCAGGCGCGTCCCATGCCGCGGCTGCCGCCAAACACCAGTGCCTTTCTGCCGCTGATCCCCAGGTCCATGCCTGCCCTCTCTGCTGTCGCGTTGACGGCGCCGGACCTCCGCGGCCCGCCGCTCCGAAGCGATCCAGTATAGGAGCGCGCCCGCCGGCAGGGAATTTTTTTCTAATCCGCCCGGCCAAGAAAAATGGGGCCCCGCGAAGGGCCCCATCGGCAATGCAGCGCGCTGCGCTTACCGCATCAGCCCATCCACTGGCTCACGGGCGCCGCCGTGTCCTGCAACGGCTGCGCGATCACATCGATCAGCGCGGGGCCGTCGTGTTCCATGGCGGCCTTGATCGCGGCGTTCAGCTTGGACGGGTCCTCGACGCGCCATGCCTTCACGCCATAGGCTTCGGCGATGCGTGCATGGTCGGTGCGGTTGAAGTCGACGCTGTAGTAGCGCTTGTCGTAGCCGGCCTTCTGGCTGGCCTTGATCCAGCCGTAGACCGAGTTCGAGAACACCACCATCAACAGCGGCGCCTTGTGCCGCACGATGGTTTCCAGCTCGCCCACCGTAAAGCCGAAGCTGCCGTCGCCCATCACCGACACGCACTTCGATTGCGGACGGCCGACCCAGGCGCCCAGCGCCGCCGACATCGAAAAGCCCAGCGCGCCGTGGGCGCGGTTGGTGATGAAGTGGCGGCCCGGACGCGAGACGTCGTAGTAGGCCGAAAAATACGGGCACGGCGTGCCGGGGTCCGCGCAGACCACCGCATCGTCGGGCAGCAGGCGGTTCAGCGATTGCACCACGCGCTCGGGGCGGATGGGCGCATCAAGGCTGGCGGCCAGCG
>DMTA01000479.1:0-152 GCA_003454835.1 Achromobacter sp.
ACCTGGCGCAAGGTGCGCCGCTGGTGGTGCTGGCCGCGGCCAAGCTGGGCGCCACGCGCCTGATCGACAATCTGGAATTGGTTTATACGGCCTGAAGCGGCGGGGCGGGTGAATCCCGGCGCTCGATGCGTGGCGCTTGATGCAGGGCGCTT
>DMTA01000479.1:400-11762 GCA_003454835.1 Achromobacter sp.
ACGGGGCCTTTGATACGGGGCATTTGATGCGAGGCGTTTTCATCAGCCCCTATCAGAATTGCTAGCTTACGGCGGCCCGGCCGGCGGGGCAGACTGTTTGCAATCCTACATTGCAAACGAGCTTCCATGCCCTTTCCTCACCCCGAACTCGACGCCGTCCTCTCATCCCTCACCGCCCGCGAACGCCAGATCGTTGACTACGTGGCGGCCGGGCGCGCCAACAAGGTCATCGCCATCGACCTTGGCATTTCTCTCCGCACAGTCGAGGCCCACCGCGCCCGCATCTTCGCTAAGCTTGGCGCCCGCAATGCCATGCAACTCGCCTGCCGGCTGTGCGCCCACGGGCAGTCCGGCGCATCGCCCGTTCCGGGCGCGCACTGGCCGTCCCGCAATGTGCCGCCTTTCGTCCGCCCTGGCGCGCCGGCCCAGGCATTGCACGAGCCCGCCAGCGAATACGGCGACTGCCCGGCAAAACCCGATGTTCCTCCCTGATGGCGATTTGGCGTTGGCGGCCTTGTGCGCACACGTAAGGCAAGCCGTGCTTTGCAGCCAAAACCCTTCGCCATAACGTGCTGCCGTGGGGCAGCCGTATTCCGCCGCGCGTGTCCTTTCACCGGGCCCAATGGCTGCCGGCCAAATAACTCGGGCCTGACGAACAAGGGGNNCCCCGGGTGGGGTGCGGCGGTGTTTGTCCTGCGGCGCTCACGCGCCGTGGGCGGACATCCCTTCGATCAAGGGCACTTGGGCGCTGCGGCGCTGGCCAGTTCGTCGATCGGGTCCAGATCCGGCTGGCGGGTCAGGTTGTAGTTCAGGTTGGGCGTCTGGCCGCCAATGGAGCGTACGCGCAGCACGTTGTTGGCCGCGACCACAAATTCCACGCGGACATTGCCCTGGCCGTCCATCAGGATGACGCGCGGCGGACGTTCGTCGGTGGCGTCCCAGCAGCCTTGCTCGGAAACGGGCGGACCCTTCTTGGGGTCGTTGTCCAGGTAGGCGGTGCGGCCGCGCCAGCGGCCATTGGGCGCCAGCGTCAACGTTACGCGCTGGGCCGTGCACTGCATGGCGGGCGAAAAACACGGCAGCGTGCCCATGTAGGTCTGGGGCTGCGGAACGAGGCTGTGGGTGATGCCGTTGGCCGCCGGGGCTGGGGCGACGGGGGCGGGCGCCGAGCCGCCAGAGGCGNNTGGCCGTCTTCGGTGGTCTGGCCGGCGGCAACTGCCTGCTGGTTCTGGTTCTGTTGGCGGCGCGCGTCGGGCTTGAGCTCGATCTGCACTTGCGACGGGGCGCGGATGACGGTGCGGTAGCCGGCGCCGGAACCTTGGTACTGGGCGTCGGTCACGGTGCTTTCGGCCGGCAGGTCGTAATAGCCTTCGGTTTTCTGCTTGGCGCATCCGGTTGCGGCGATCACGGTGCCCGCTAGCAGCAGCCCCATGACGCTGAGTTTGCGGGAGCGGGAAACGATTTCTACGCGCGCGGCCATGGCAGCTTATCCGTGAATTGAGTCTGTCTCCGATTTTACGCACTTATGCGAAGATTCGATACGTTCCCCTTAGCCGTTCCCGGGCATCCCGGCACTTTATGCACAAATTACGACACGGCCGCGCGCGGCTCCTCATCCCTTGCGCCATCGCCGGCCGGGCGGAAGGGCCGACGCGTCCGGACCGCAAGGGGCGGTGACACCGATGTGGCAAGTCTTTGATTTACCTCTGGGCGTTTTCATCAGCGTGGCGGCGTTGGCGGGTCTCTTCGTCGGCAACTGGCTGACGGTGCTGACCCATCGGCTGCCGCGCATGATGGAGCGCGAATGGCAGGCGCAGTGCCTGGACGCCGCTGGCAAGCCGCGGCCGACCGGCCATTATGGCCTGCTGTCGCCGGCCTCGCACTGTCCCGCCTGCGAGGCGCCCATCCAAACCACGGGCCGGATTCCCGTGCTCGGCTGGCTGCTGCTGCGCGGCCGGTGCGCAGCCTGCCACGCGCCCATCGGCTGGCGCTATCCCGTCATCGAACTCCTGACCTGCGCGTTGTTTGCCGCCTGCGCGTTGCGCTTTGGCGCGACGCCGATCGCGGTGGTGGCCATGGGCCTGTCGGCCATGCTGGTGGCGCTGGCGTGGATCGACTTCGAAACGACGTTGCTGCCCGACGTTCTGACGCAGCCGCTGGTGTGGGCGGGCCTGCTGGTGAACCTGTTCGACGCGTTCACCAGCGTGCAGACGGCGGTGGTCGGCGCGGTGGCGGGGTATCTCTTCCTGTGGGTTATCTTTCATGTGTTCCGCCTGTTGACCGGGCGCGAAGGCATGGGGCAGGGCGATTTCAAGCTGCTGGCCGCGCTTGGCGCGTGGTTCGGTGTCGAAGCCTTGCCGATGCTGCTGCTCAGTGCGTCGCTGGTGGGCGTGCTGATCGGCGGGACATTGACGCTCACCGGCCGCGCCAGCCGCGGCCAGCCGTTGCCCTTCGGGCCGTATCTGGCGCTGGCCGGACTGGTCATGCTGCTGCTGGGCGGCGAGCAAGGCGTGTGGCAGTTCATGAACTAGGGACGGCCGGTCAGGACGGCCGGTCAGCACGGCCGGTCAGGACGATCGGCTAGCCGAGGGCCGCCGGATCGAAGGCCATGCAACGGCACTCAGCAAAAGACAAAGGAAAGGCAGCATGTTCAACATTGGTCTGACGGGCGGCATCGGCTCGGGCAAGTCCCGCGTGGCGGACATGCTGGCGGAGTGGGGCGCGGCGTTGGTCGACACCGACGAGATCGCACGCTCGCTCACCGCCGCCGGCGGCGCCGCCATGCCCGCGATCGAACAAGAATTCGGACCGCAGGCGCTGACGCCCGACGGCGCGCTGGATCGCGCGTGGATGCGCACGCAGGCCTTTGCCGATCCGCAGGTGCGGCGGCGTCTGGAGGCCGTGCTGCATCCGGCCATCGGCCGCGAAACCGAACGCCAGGCGGCGGCCGCGCGCGGATCGTATCTGGTCTTTGTGGTGCCGCTATTGGTTGAGTCCCTGGACCGTTGGCGCGACCGTGTGGATCGTATCTGCGTGGTCGATTGCGATCCCGAAACTCAGGTGGCTCGCGTGCAGCAGCGCAGCGGGCTGACGGAGCAGGACATCAGGCGTATCATGGCGGCACAGGCTGCGCGGGCACGCCGGTTGGAGGTCGCGGACGACGTCATACTCAACGACGCAACGACAACGCCAGAACAGTTGCGCGCGCGGGCATTGACCCTGCATGACCGCTGGCTGGCGCTGGCGACCACCACGGGCCGGTAAGCCAGCGGCTGCCGGCACCCCTGAAAATTCTTGGCCCGCCGGCCAACCACTTGATAGGGCCTGTAAAAAAGCGTGATCGTTTACGAATATCCCTTCAACGAGCGCATCCGTGCTTATCTGCGGCTGGAATACCTGTTCGACAGGCTGTTCTTCTTTGCTCGCGAGGGTGACTCACGTCAGCATCAGGTTGCCGTCACCTCCCTTTTCGATCTGCTCGATGCGTGCGAACGCACTGACGTGAAAGGCGCGGTCCTGCAAGACCTCGAACGCCAGCGCTTAGCGCTGGTCGGCCTGCGTGATCACCCCGGCGTTGCGCAGGATGCGCTGGAAGGCATGCTGCGCGAAATGGAAAAGGTGGCCAGCGCGCTGGTTGCCCCTGGCCGGACCGGCCAATCGCTGCGCGAAAACGAATGGCTGACCAGCCTGCGAGGGCGCCTGTCGGTGCCCGGCAGCGCAACGCAGGTCGACATGCCTTCGTACTATGCCTGGCAGAACAAGCCCGAAGCCGCGCGCTGCGCGGACCTGCAGGCCTGGGTGTCGCCCTTCATCCCCCTTTACGACGGCCTGACCCTGGCGCTTCGCCTGTTACGCGAGTCCGGTCGCAAGACCGACATCGTGGCTGAGCAGGGCGCCTACCAGCAGATGCTGGGCGGCAAGCAGTTCCAGCTGCTGCGCGTCTGGGTCGACCCCACCCACGGCGTCTTTCCCGAGATCAGCGCCAATAAGTACATGATCTGGATACGCTTTTCCACTCAGGACGGGGAGTTCAAGCCCCAGCAGGTGGCCCGCGACGTATCCTTCCAGATGACTCTCTGCAGCGCTTAGGCTGAAGTTGCGCAGGGTTTCACTGCCCGGATTCCTGTTGCGGGAAGTTTCAGCGTGACGGTCATCAGGGCTGAAATCGGGACGGTCTAGTGGACAATACGGCTTTCCTTCCGAGTGTGCCGGAACCGTTTCCATGTCCGATAGCCGTCCTGTATCCCCACCCTCCCGCTGGAGCCGTCGCCGCGTAATCGGCTTGGGTCTGCTGCTCCTGGTCGTGGCGGCGATCGCGTGGCTGGTGCTGCGGCCCTCGGCCAAGCAGGGCGGTCCGGGCGGACGGGCCGGCGGCCGGCCTCCCATGGCTGCCATGGCCAACCTGCCGGTGCCGGTGCGGATCGCCACCGCCGCTCAGCAGGACATCGACATCTTCCTGCGTTCGCTGGGCACCGTCACTGCGTACAACACCGTCACCGTTCGAAGCCGCGTCAGTGGAGAACTGGTCGACGTCGCCTTCCAGGAAGGCCAGCAGGTCAAGGCCGGCGACCTGCTCGCGCAGGTGGACCCGCGTGCGTTTCAGGTGGCCCTGGACCAGGCGCGCGGCACGCAGATGCAGAACCTTGCCCAGCTTGAAAACGCACGCCGCGATCTGCAGCGCTACCAGGCTCTTTTCAAGCAGGACTCCATCGCCCGCCAGCAGGTCGACACGCAGGCCGCGCTGGTGCGCCAATACGAAGGCACGGTCAAGAGTGACCAGGCCAACGTCGACAACGCCAAGCTGCAACTCGACTACGCGCGCATCACCGCGCCGATCAGCGGCCGTCTGGGTCTGCGCCAGGTCGACCGCGGCAATCTGGTGTCCAGCGCGGACACCAACGGTCTTGTCGTCATCACCCAGACTCAGCCGATCTCCGTCGTTTTCACCCTGCCCGAAACGCAGTTGCCCGAAGTGCGCGCGGAACTCGCCGCCGGCAAGACGCTGACGGTTGACGCCTATGACCGCGCCGACACCCGCCGCATCGCGACGGGTACGCTTGAGACGCTGGACAACCAGATCGACGTGACCACCGGCACGCTCAAGCTCAAGGCGCGCTTCGACAACGCCGACGACGCGCTCTTTCCCAACCAGTTCGTCAATGTGCGCCTGCACGTGCTGACCCGCAAGGACGTGACCGCCATGCCGACGGCGGCGGTCCAGCAGGGCTCGGCCGGCGCGTTCGTCTTCCTGGTGCAGGACGACAACACGATCGCGGTGCGCCAAGTCAAGCTGGGCGCCATCAACAGCGGCATGGTCGCGGTCAACGAAGGTCTGAAGCCCGGCGACCGCGTCGTCACCGAAGGCACCGACCGTCTGCGCGCCGGCGCCAAGGTGGAAATCCTGGGTGGCGCCGAGGTCATTCCCGCCACCCGCGACAAGACGCTCGGCGCGGGGGCGCCGGCCGGCACCACGCCCGCGTCCAAGTAAGCCGAGAACGCCGTGAGCCCGTCGCGCCTCTTCATCCTGCGCCCCGTGGCCACCACCCTGTCGATGGTGGCCATCCTGATCGCGGGCCTCATCGCCTACCGATTCCTGCCGGTTTCGGCGCTGCCCGAAGTCGACTACCCGACGATCCAGGTCGTGACGCTGTATCCCGGGGCCAGTCCCGACGTCATGACGTCGCTGGTCACGTCGCCGCTAGAGCGGCAGTTCGGCCAGATGCCCGGCCTGAACCAGATGTCGTCCACCAGTTCGGGCGGCGCGTCGGTCATCACCCTGCAATTCAACCTGACGCTGCCGCTGGACGTGGCCGAACAGCAGGTGCAGGCGGCCATCAACGCGGCGTCGAACCTGCTGCCGTCCGACCTGCCGGTGCCCCCCACCTACAACAAGGTCAACCCGGCCGACGCGGCGGTGCTGACGCTGGCGATCACGTCGCCCACCATGCCGCTGCCGCAGGTGCGCGACCTGGTCGATACGCGCGTGGCGCAGCGGCTATCGCAGATTCCGGGCGTGGGTCTCGTCAGCGTGGCGGGCGGGCAGCGCCCGGCCGTGCGCGTCCAGGTGAATCCGCAGGCGCTGGCAGCCAATGGCCTGTCTCTGGCCGACCTGCGCACCGCCATCGTCGGCGCCAACGTCAACCAGCCCAAGGGCAACCTGGACGGCCCGCAACGCTCCACCACCATCAATGCCAACGATCAGCTCAAGTCGCCCACCGACTACAACAGCCTGATCATCGCGTACAAGAACGGCGCGCCGCTGCGGCTGGCCGATGTGGCCCGCGCCGTGGAAGGCGCCGAAGACACCCGTCAGGCCGCGTGGGCCGGCGACAAGCCCGCCATCCTGCTGAATATCCAGCGCCAGCCCGGCGCCAACGTGATCGACGTGGTCGACCGCATTCAGGCGCTGATGCCGCAGTTGCGCGCCGCGCTGCCCGCCACGCTGGACGTGACGGTGGTGTCGGACCGCACACAGACCATCCGCGATTCGGTCGCCGACGTGCAGTTTGAAATGCTGCTGGCCGTGGGGCTGGTGGTGATGGTCACGTTCATCTTTCTGCGCAGCCTGACGGCCACGCTGATTCCCAGCGTCGTCGTGCCGCTGTCGCTGGTGGGCACGTTCGGGATCATGTATCTGTCCGGGTTCTCCATCAACAACCTGACGCTGATGGCGCTGACCATCGCCACGGGCTTCGTGGTGGACGACGCGATCGTCATGATCGAAAACATCGCCCGTCACATCGAAGAAGGCGAAAAGCCGATGCAGGCCGCGCTGAAAGGCGCGTCGCAGATCGGCTTCACGCTGATCTCGCTGACTCTGTCGCTGATCGCCGTGCTGATCCCGCTGCTTTTCATGACAGAGGTCGTGGGCCGGCTGTTTCGCGAATTCGCGATCACGCTTGCGGTGGCCATCCTGATTTCGCTGGTGGTGTCGCTGACGCTGACCCCGATGATGTGCGCGCGCCTGCTGCGTGCCGAATCCGAAACAAAACACGGGCGCTTTCATCAGGCCACAGGCGCCTTCATCGACCGCATCATCGCCGGCTATGACCGCATGCTGCAGGTCGTGTTGCGTCATCAGACGCTGACGCTGATCGTGGCGGTGGCCACCTTCGCGCTGACCGTGCTGCTGTACATGGTGGTGCCCAAGGGCTTCTTTCCGCAGCAGGACACCGGTCTCATCCAGGCCATCACGCAGGCGCCGCAATCCATTTCGTTTACCGCCATGTCCGAGCGCCAGCAGGCGGCGGCGCGGCTGGTGCTGGAAGATCCCGACGTGCAGGCCGTGTCGTCCTTCATCGGCGTGGACGGCAGCAACGCCACGCTCAGCGCCGGCCGCATGCAGATTTCGCTGAAGCCCCAGGCCGAACGCAACGGCGACCTGCGCGCGGTGATGGCGCGTCTGCAGGAAAGCCTGAACAAGCAGGACGGCCTGACCGTCTACATGCAGCCGGTGCAGGACCTGACCATCGAGGATCGCGTCAGCCGCACGCAGTACCAGATGACGCTGTCCAATCCCGACCTGAAGGTGTTGAGCGAATGGACGCCCAAGCTGGTCGAGCGCCTGCGCGCCGTGCCGGGCCTCATGGACGTCGCCGACGACCTGCAGGACGACGGGCTGCAGACGTGGGTGGAAATCGACCGCGACGCAGCCTCGCGCCTGGGCATCACCGCCGCCGTCATCGACGAGACGCTGTACAACGCCTTCGGCCAGCGGCTGATCTCCACAATCTTCACCCAGTCCAACCAGTACCGCGTGGTGCTCGAGGTCCTGCCGCAGTTCCAGATGTCGCCCAGCGCGCTGGGGCAGCTCCACGTCCCCACGTCCACGGGCGCGCAGGTGCCGCTGTCGTCCGTCGCGCACATCAGCGAAGGCCGGACGGTGCTGGCCGTGAACCGGCTCGATCAGTTCCCGATGGTGACGGTGTCGTTCAATCTGGCGCCCGGCGCATCGCTGTCCGACGCCGTCGAAAACATCAAGGCGGCCGAGGCCGAGATCGACATGCCGTCCAGCGTCGAAACGCGCTTTCAGGGCGCGGCGCTGGCGTTCCAGAATTCGCTGTCCAGCACGTTGTGGCTGATTCTGGCGGCCGTCGTCACGATGTACATCGTGCTGGGCGTGCTTTATGAAAGCTACATCCACCCCATCACCATTCTGTCCACGCTGCCGTCCGCGGGTGTGGGGGCGTTGCTGGCGCTGCTGATCAGCGGCACTGAATTGGACATGATCGGCATCATCGGGATCATCCTCCTGATCGGCATCGTCAAGAAGAACGCGATCATGATGATCGACTTCGCGCTGGACGCCGAACGCAAGCGGGGACTCGCGCCGCGCGAGGCCATCCACGAGGCCGCGCTGCTGCGCTTCCGGCCCATCCTGATGACCACGCTGGCCGCGCTGTTCGGCGCCTTGCCGCTGATGCTGTCCACCGGCACGGGCGCTGAACTGCGCCAGCCGCTGGGCCTGGTGATGGTCGGCGGCCTGCTGCTGTCGCAGGTGCTGACGCTGTTCACGACGCCGGTCATCTACCTGATGTTCGATCGCATGTCCCGCCGTTGGCGCGGCGCAGGTGCGCCGTCGGCCGGAGACGCGCGATGATCCTGTCGGCCCCCTTCATCGTCCGGCCGGTGGCGACCACGCTGCTGAGTCTGGCGGTCGTGATGGCCGGCATGCTTGCGTTCTTTCTGTTGCCCGTGGCGCCGCTGCCGCAGGTGGACATCCCCACCATCTCCGTGTCCGCCAGCCTGCCGGGCGCCAGCCCCGAGACCATGGCCTCCAGCGTCGCCACGCCGCTGGAGCGGTCGCTGGGCAGCATCGCGGGGGTCACCGAAATGACCTCGCGCAGCTCTCAGGGCTCCACGCGCATCACGCTGCAATTTGACCTGTCGCGCGACATCAACGGCGCGGCGCGCGACGTGCAGGCCGCGATCAACGCGGCGCGTTCGCTTCTGCCGACCGGCCTGCGCAGCAATCCCACCTATAACAAGTCCAATCCGTCGGACGCGCCCATCATGACCCTGGCGCTGACGTCCGACACGCTCAGCCAGGGCCAGCTGTACGACCTGGCCTCCACCATCGTGGCGCAGAAGCTGTCGCAGGTGGACGGCGTGGGCGAGGTCACGGTGGGCGGCAGTTCGCTGCCCGCGGTGCGCGTGACGGTGCTGCCCGGGGCGCTGGCCAACCAGGGCGTGTCGCTGGACGAACTGCGCGCCACGCTGGCCAACGCCAATGCCAACCGCCCCAAGGGCGTGCTGGAAAACGATCGCTATCACTGGCAGATCATGGTCAGCGACCAGCTCAGCCGGGCCGAGGAATACCGGCCGCTGATCGTGGCCTGGCGCGATGGCCGGCCGGTGCGCGTGTCCGATGTCGCCCGCGTCGAGGATTCGGTCGAAGACCTTTACCAGACCGGCTTCTTCAACGACCGCAACGCCATCCTGATGGTCGTCCGGCGGCAGGCTGACGCCAACATCATCGAAGCGGTGGACGCCGTGCGCGCGCAGCTGCCGGTGCTTCGGGCGCTGATGCCCGCCGACGTCAACATGACCGTCGCGCAGGACCGCACGCCCAGCATCCGGGCGTCGCTGCACGAGGCCGAACTGACGCTCATCATTGCCGTCGGGCTGGTGGTGCTGGTGGTGCTGCTGTTCCTGCGGCGCTGGCGCGCGGCGATTATCCCCAGCGTGGCGGTGCCGGTATCGCTGATCGGCACGTTCTGCATCATGTATATGTGCGGCTACACGCTGAACACCATCTCGCTGATGGCGCTGATCGTTGCCACGGGTTTCGTGGTGGACGACGCGATCGTGGTGCTTGAAAACATCATGCGCCACGTCGAGAACGGCATGTCGCCGATGCGTGCCGCGCTGCGCGGCTCGCGCGAGGTCGGCTTCACGGTGCTGTCGATGAGCCTGTCGCTGGTGGCCGTGTTCATTCCCATCCTGCTGATGGGTGGTGTGGTCGGGCGCCTGTTCCGCGAATTTGCCGTCACGTTGTCGGCCTCCATTCTGGTGTCGCTGGTGGTGTCCCTGACGCTCACGCCCATGATGTGCGCGCGCCTGCTGCGGCCCGAGCCCAAGGACCCGAAGCCGCCCGGCCGCCTTGCGCGCTGGACCGAACGCGGCTTTCAGTTCATGCAGGACGGCTACCGCCGCTCGCTGCGGTGGGCGCTGGCGCACGGCCGCCTGATGATGCTGACGCTGGCGATCGCCGTCGGCCTGAATGTCTATCTGTACACCGTGGTGCCCAAGGGCTTTTTCCCGCAGCAGGACACGGGTCAGCTGCTGGGCTTTTTCCGCGTCGACCAGGGCACGTCGTTCCAGGCCACGCTGCCCAAGCTCGAAGCGCTGCGCAAGGTGGTGCTGGACGATCCGGCGGTGCAAAGCATGACGGGTTATGCCGGCGGGCGCGGCGGCAGCAACAGCAGCTTCATGCAGATCCAGCTCAAGCCGCTGGGCGAGCGCAAGGTCTCGGCCGACGTGGTCATCAACCGCCTGCGCGCCAAGCTGCAGAACATGCCCGGCGCCCGTTTGTTCCTGGTGTCGCAGCAGGACATCCGCATCGGAGGCCGCCAAAGCCAGGGCTCGTACGACTACACCCTGATGTCCGGCGACCTGCAACTGCTGCGCACCTGGATGCCCAAGGTGCAGCAGGCAATGGCCAAGATTCCGGAGATCACCGACGTGGACGCCGATGTCGAGGATCGCGGCCGCGAGATCAACCTGGTCATCGACCGCGAAGCCGCGACGCGGCTGGGCATCAGCATGGCCACCATTTCCACGGTGCTGAACAACTCGTTCAGCCAGCGCCAGGTGTCGGTCATGTACGGGCCGCTCAATCAGTATCACGTGGTGCTGGGCGTGGACCCGAAGTTCGCGCAGGACATCGAATCGCTGCGTCAGGTCGAGGTCATCACCGCGGAAGGCGCACGCGTGCCCCTGTCGGCGTTCACCAAGCTTGAGAACGCCAACGCGCCGCTCAGCGTGAGTCATCAGGGCCTGTTCGTGGCCGACACCATCTCGTTCAGCCTCGCGCCCGGCGTGTCGCTGGGACAGGCGACGGCCGCGATCGACAACGCCGTCGCGCGCCTCGGCCTGCCGTCCGACCAGATCCAGGCAGGCTTTCAGGGCACCGCGGCCGCGTTGCAGCAGACGCTGGCGCAGCAACCCTGGCTGATCCTGGCCGCGCTGGTCACCATGTACATCGTGCTGGGCATTTTGTACGAAAGCTTCATCCACCCGCTCACCATCCTGTCGACGCTGCCGTCGGCCGGGTTGGGCGCGCTGCTCGCCCTGCTGCTGTTGCAATACGACTTCACGTTGATTGCGCTGATCGGGGTGTTCCTCCTGATCGGCATCGTCA
>DMTA01000479.1:11839-12442 GCA_003454835.1 Achromobacter sp.
GCCACCGGCGCCGGCGTCGAGATGCGCCAGCCGCTAGGCATTACCATCGTGGGCGGCCTGGTGCTGAGCCAGATCCTTACGCTGTACACCACGCCCGTGGTCTATCTCTACCTGGACCGCTTCCGCCTGTGGACCGCGCGCCGGCGCGCCTCGCGGGGCGGAGATTCCGCTTCCATCGAACACACATGATCCGTACCAAGCCGTATTCCTCCGCCTTCCTTCCCCGCGCTGCGGCCACGCTCGCGCTGTGCGCGCTGCTGGGCGCCTGCGCGGTCGGGCCCGACTATCAGCGCCCGGCGCTGGACGTGGGCGCGGCCTACAAGGAAGGCCAGGTCGAGGTGCCCGGCTGGAAGCCGGCCCAGCCGCGCGACGACGCCGACCGTGGCGCGTGGTGGAAGGTCTATGACGATCCCACGCTGGACGGCCTGCTGGTTCGGCTGAACACGTCGAACCAGACCATCGCGCAGGCTGAGGCGAATTACCGTCAGGCGTTGGGTCTGGTGCGCGGCGCACGTTCGGGGTTCTATCCGACCGTCGGCGCCGGCGCGGCCATGAGCCGCGGGGGGAACGGCGGGGAAAGGGGGGCCGCGCCGGGGCGCCCGC
>DMTA01000391.1:0-7041 GCA_003454835.1 Achromobacter sp.
CCGGCCGTGTCCAGCCGGCCGCGTCCGCCTGCCGACCCGCGCACTTACAATGCCGGGCATGACGCACACGCTGACCGCTCCCTGCACCTATCAGGAAGACATCAAGAAAAGCCGCTTTGCCGCGTATGCCGCGCCGGTCGCCACGATCGACGACGCCATGCGCTTCTTTGCCGAGCACAGCGACCCCGAAGCCACGCACAACTGCTGGGCCTATCGTATCGGACAGGAATACCGCTTCAACGACGACGGCGAGCCCGGCGGCACAGCGGGCAGGCCGATCCTGCAGGCCATCGAAGGCCAGGACATGGACCGCGTGGCGGTGCTGGTCGTGCGCTGGTACGGGGGAATCAAGCTCGGTGCGGGCGGACTGGTGCGCGCTTACGGCGGCTGCGCGGCCAATTGCCTGCGCTTGGGCGAGCGCACGGAAATCGTCGACCTGGCGACGGTGCGCTGCGCCTGCGGCTTCGGCGAAATGGCGCTGCTGAAATCACGGCTGGCGCAGGCAGGCGCGGCCATTCAGCAGGAAGACTACAACGCGGACGGCGTCACGCTCACGTTCACGGTTCCGCGTGTGGTGCTGACTGAATTGGAAGTCACTGCGGCGAACATCACGCGCGGCCGGTCCGCGTGGGAAGTCGTTTCGTAGCCAGCCAGCACCCGCACCAGCCTGCCGAGCCGCGGCGTCCGGGAAGCAAATGTCCCGGTGCAAAAGGAAGGGGCCCGATCCGGGCCCCTTGCGGTTTACGCGTCCTGGCTATCTTGCGCCGCGGCGATTTCCTGGTGGACCTTTTCCATGTCCACTTCCTTGATCTTGGCGAGCAGTTCGTTCAACTGACCGCCGGACAAGGCGCCGGGTTGCGAGAACAGCAGGACCTTTTCGCGGAAGACCATCAGCGTCGGAATCGAGCGGATGCCCAGCGCGCCGGCCAGTTCCTGCTCGACGTCGGTATTCACCTTGGCGAACGTGACGTCCGGATGCTCGGTGGCGGCCTGTTCAAACACCGGCGCAAAACCACGGCACGGGCCGCACCAGGGCGCCCAGAAGTCGACGATGAGGGTCCCGTCGGGCGTGATGGCTTCCTGGAAGCTGTCTTTGGTGAGTTCAACAATACTCATGAGAAATCCTTGCCGCGTGGGCGGCGAAAAGCGGTGGCGGAGACACCGGGGGCCTGCCCCGGCGCTGATGCGGCGACGCGTATTGCCAGGCCTTGAAAGCCCATAGTAGAGCCGGTCCAGGCCGCGTCGCAATGGTTGGCGCCGTCATTGGCGCAGATTACGGCTCTCAGGCCGCTGATTTGGTGGAGACGCCCGCGCCGTTTTTCAGCGAGGCGACGATCTCGAAAGAACGCAGGCGGTCGGCGATGTCGTAGAAGTCGGACACGATCATGACCTCGTCGGCCTGCGTTTCCGCGACCAGCGCTTCGAGTTCGCGCTTGACGGTGTCCGGTCCGCCCACGATCGAAGCGCCCAATCTCTGATTGACCGCTTCGCGCTCCCATTCGTTCCACACGCCGTCCATGTTTTCGACTGGCGGCTGCAGTTGCAGGCGATGGCCGCGTACGAGCGACAGGAACTTCAATTGCTGCGTAGTCGACTGGAAGCGCGCGGCCTCGTCGGTTTCGGCGGCAATGACGGGCACGCCGATCATCGAGTAAGGGCGCGCCAGCGTCTCGGACGGCTTGAACAGGTGACGGTACAAGCGCATCGCGGCCATGCCTTCCGGCGAGAAGTGTCCGGCAAACGAGAAGGGCAGGCCAAGTTCAGCCGCCATGCGCGCGCTGAAGTCACTGGAGCCCAGCAGCCAGATCGGCACATCCAAGCCTTCGCCGGGGATGGCGCGAACGGGCTGGCCGGGGCGTGACGGGGCCAGAAAGCCACGCAGCTCCTCGACCAGGGCCGGGAACTCGAGGCCGCTGCGCGGACTACGGCGCAGCGCCTGTTGCGTGGCGCCGTCGCTGCCCGGCGCGCGGCCCAGGCCCAGGTCGATGCGCCCGGGGTAAAGGGTCTCGAGCGTGCCGAACTGTTCGGCGATGATCAGCGGCGCATGGTTGGGCAGCATGACGCCGCCCGAGCCGACGCGCAGCGTGCGGGTGTGGCCGGCCACGTGGCCGATCAGCACGGCCGTGGCGCTGCTGGCAATGCCATTGATGTTGTGGTGCTCGGCCAGCCAGAATCGGTTGTAGCCCAGTTGCTCGACATGCTGCGCCAGTGCGACCGTATTGCGGAACGCATCCGCGGCGTCGCGGCCCTGCACAATCGGGGCCAGGTCCAGCACGGAAAAGGGGATATTCGCCAGGGCGCTCATGCGTGCGCCTCCGCTGCGTCATGACAGGCTTGCAGCGCGGAAATGAAAGGGGAAGGGCGCAAAATGTACTCCATATGCTGATCTACATGGGGAGTGTATCGGCGAATTCAACCGCGTCCGCCAGCAACCATGCCCTTGGGCGGGTTGATTGATTTTTTCGATCCCTACAATAGCAACCGGACTTGCGGCCTCAATTGCCGCGGTCTTGTCTTACACGGCACAGGAGACGCGCATGGGCGCCAGCGGCAACAACAACCAGATCGACAACATCGAATTCAACGTCGCGGACATCGCGCGCAGCAAGCGCTTCTATGGCGAGGTTTTCGGGTGGACGTTCACGGATTACGGCCCGACGTATTCCGAATTCACCGACGGCCGCCTCAAAGGGGGCTTCACCACGGGCGAGGCGGTGCGTCCGGGCGGACCGTTGATTATTTTGTATGGCGACGACCTGACCGCGATCCGCCAGCGCATCATGGCCGCCGGAGGGCGGATCAGCCGCGAGGAATTCACCTTTCCAGGCGGCAGCCGCTTCCATTTCACAGACCTGGATGGCTACGAACTGGCGGTGTGGACTGCTCGGTGAGGTGTCAGGCACCAGGGCCAGCCTCCACTTCCGGTGTCTGACACCCTTGCAGATGTGGCCGCCAGGTTGGCAAGGCGCCGCCAGGGTGTCTGGCACCTTGCCAACCAACTCCGCTTACTCCGGGAAGAACGCGTAGCGGATCACGAACAGCACAGCCACGAGCCACGTGGCCGGGTGTACGTCGCGCATCTTGCCCGTGGCGGTCTTGAGCACCACGTAGCTGATGAAGCCGAAGGCAATGCCGTTTGCGATGGAGTACGTGAACGGCATGACCAGCGCGGTCAGCGCGGCCGGCGTGGCTTCGCAGACGTCGTTCCAGTCGATGTCGATAAGCTCGCGCATCATCAGGCCGGCGACGTAGAGCAGGGCGGGTGCGGTGGCGTAGGCCGGCACGGCGCCCGCCAGCGGCGAGATGAACAGCGCGGCCAGGAACAGCAGGCCCACGATCAGTGCGGTCATGCCGGTGCGTCCGCCAGCCTGCACGCCGGATGCGCTTTCCACGTAGGCGGTGGTGCTGCTGGTGCCCAGCATCGAACCGGCCACGATGGCGGTGCTGTCCGCGAACAGCGCGCGGCCCAGGCGATTGGGGCGATCTTCGGGCACGAGGCCGGCGCGCTTGGCCACGCCCACCAGCGTCCCGGTGGCGTCGAACACCTCGACCAGCACGAACACGAGAATCACGTGCACGAAGCCGGAGTGCAGCGCGCCCATGATGTCCAGCTTGAAGAGGGTAGGCGACAGGCTGGGCGGCGCGGAAAAGATGCCCTTGAATTCGTTGTAGCCCATCACCATCGACAGCACCGTGACGACGATGATGCCGATCAGGATGGCGCCGCGCACGCGCAGCGCGTCCAGCGACGCGATGACGAAAAAGCCCAGGATGGCGAAGAGCGGGCCGTGCGTGGTGAGGTTGCCCAGCGTGACCTTGGTGGCCGGATGGGCGACCACGATGCCGGCGCTGGATAGCGCGATAATGGCCAGAAACAGCCCAATACCCGCCGCAATGGCGCTGCGCAGCGAATGCGGGATGCCCTTGACCAGCCAGACCCGGATGCCGGATATCGTCAGGAACAGGAAGATGATGCCCGAGATGAACACCGCGCCCAGCGCCTGCTCCCAGGTGTAGCCCATGGTCTTGACCACGGTGAAAGCAAAGAAGGCGTTCAGCCCCATGCCGGGCGCCATGCCGATCGGCCAGTTGGCGATGAACGCCATGACCAGCGAGCCCAGCGCGGCGGCCAGGCAGGTGGCAACAAAGACAGCGTCGCGGTCCATGCCCGTCGAGGACAGGATGTCAGGATTGACAAAGATGATGTACGACATCGTCAGGAATGTCGTCAGGCCGGCCACGACTTCCGTTCTCGCGGTCGTGCCGTGCTCACGCAGCTTGAATAGCTTCTCCAGCATTCGAGTCCCCAGGGTTTTTGCAGGATTTTCAGGTTGTGGCGGGCGGGGCGGAAAGCCCCGTCCCATTCAAGAACCCGCGTATTTTCGCATCAGTTGTAAACTCTGCCGCCATGATCATTCTCGGCTTTGAAAGCTCCTGCGACGAAACCGGCGTCGCAGCCGTCTGTACGGAACGCGGCCTGCTCGCGCACGCGCTGCACACCCAGATCGCCATGCACCAGGAATACGGGGGCGTGGTGCCGGAACTTGCGTCGCGCGACCACATCCGCCGCGTGGTGCCGCTGACCCGCCAGGTGCTGCAGGAAGCGGGTCTGCAAATGTCCGACATCGGCGCCGTGGCCTATACGGCGGGGCCGGGTCTGGCCGGCGCATTGCTGGTCGGCGCCAGCGTCGCGCAGTCTTTCGCCTGGTCGCGCGGCCTGCCGGCCATCGGCATTCATCACCTCGAGGGCCATCTGCTGTCGCCGATGCTGGCCGATCCCCGTCCCGAGTTTCCCTTCATCGCCTTGCTGGTCTCCGGCGGACACACCCAGCTCATGCGTGTAGATGGCGTGGGCCGCTACGAGCTGCTGGGCGAAACGCTGGACGACGCCGCGGGCGAGGCTTTCGACAAATCCGCCAAGCTCATGGGCCTGGGCTATCCGGGTGGACCCGCGCTGTCCCGGCTGGCCGGCAGCGGCGACGCCTCGCGCTTCGACCTGCCGCGCCCCATGCTGCACAGCGGTGACCTGGACTTCAGTTTCAGTGGCCTGAAAACGGCCGTGCTGACCCGTGTCAAGGCGGCTGAACAGAATGGCGGCCTGGACGAACAGACCCGCGCGGACCTTGCGGCTGCCACGCAGGCGGCCATTGTCGAGGTGCTGGCGGCCAAGTCCATCCGCGCGCTGAAACAGACCGGGCTGCGCCGCCTGGTCGTGGCCGGCGGAGTGGGGGCCAACCAGCTCCTGCGCGCCAAGCTCGATGCCGCCCTCAAGCCGCTCAAGGCCCGCGCGTACTTTCCGCCGCTGGAACTGTGCACCGACAACGGCGCCATGATCGCGTTCGCGGCGGCCGAGCGTGTAAAGGCCGGATTGGCCACGCTGGACGCCAGCGCCCACAGCTTCACGGTCAAGCCGCGCTGGGATCTGGCCGATATCGCCTGAAATGCAAACGGGCGGCCAAGGCCGCCCGGTTTTTCCACCCCTCTGATCCGCCCATCGCGGGTCGGGAATTACTTCTTCTTGCTGCCGATCCGGCTTTCGGTGCCCTGAATCAGGCGGGCGATGTTGGCGCGATGGCGGTAGAAAAGCAGGATGCCGATGATCGCCAGCGCCACGCCCAGGGCCGGTTGCGCCTGCCAGGCCAGCCCGGATCCGAACACGTAATAGACGGGGGCGAAAAACGCGGCCACCAGCGAAGCCAGCGACGAATAACGGAAGAATAGGGCGATGATCAGCCACGTTGCCGCGGTGGCGACGGCCAGCCAGGGCTGGATCGCCACCAGCACGCCCAGCGCGGTCGCCACGCCCTTGCCGCCCTTGAATCCCAGGAAGATGGGGTACAGGTGTCCGATGAAGGCAGCCAGCGCCACGCAGGCCAGGGCGACGGGCCCAATGCCCGGCGCGAGCTTTTCAGCCAGCCAGATCGCGAACCATCCCTTGGCGGCGTCCCCCAATAGCGTCAATGCGGCGGCGGTCTTGTTGCCGGTGCGCAGCACATTGGTCGCGCCGGGGTTCTTGGACCCGTAGCTGCGGGGGTCCTGCAGACCCATCAGCTTGCTGACCACCACGGCGAACGGCACGGAGCCAATCAGGTAGGCCAGCACGACGAGCGCGACGGTAAATGCCAGGGAGGGTTCGGTTATCGCCATGGAAGGGGAGTCCGTTGTTGTAGTAGTGGCTGCGGATTCTACCCCGGGTACAATCCGCCACGTCACCCGCGTTTTATTTTCTTTCGGATGCACAATGCGAATTCTGGTTTCGAACGATGATGGCTATTCGGCCCCTGGCCTGGAAGCGCTGGTCGCCGCGCTGGAAGGGCTGGGCGATCTGATCGTCGTCGCGCCCGAGACCAACCACAGCGGCGCCTCCAACTCGCTCACGCTGAACCGGCCGCTGTCGGTGCGAACCGCCTCCAACGGCTTCATCGCGGTCAACGGCACGCCGTCCGATTGCGTCCACGTCGCGCTGACCGGCCTGATGGATACGCGCCCCGACCTGGTCGTGTCGGGCATCAACAATGGCGCCAACATGGGCGACGACACCCTCTATTCGGGCACCGTCGCCGCCGCCAGCGAAGGGTATCTGTTCGGCATTCCTGCCATCGCATTCTCGCTGGCGGAAAAGGGCTGGGAACACATCGACTCGGCCGCGCGCGCCGCCCGTCAGATCGTCGAGCGCCATCTGGCCCAGCCGCTCGCGGCGCCGGTGCTGCTCAACGTCAACATCCCGAACCGCCGCTTCGATGACATGCACGGCTTTGCGGTCACGCGCCTGGGCAAGCGGCATCCGTCGCAACCCGTCGTGCGCACCACCACCCCCTATGGCGATACGGTCTACTGGATCGGACCGGTTGGCCTGGCCGCCGATGCCACCCCGGGCACGGACTTCCACGCCGTCGAGCAGGGCATTGTGTCGGTCACGCCGTTGCGCCTGGACCTGACCCAGCACAGTCAGCTTGACGAGATCCGCACCTGGGCAGAGCCGCTATGCGCAAGCGCGTAAGTCAGCCGGACATCACGCCCGGCGCCAGCCGCAGCCCGGCG
>DMTA01000391.1:7059-8231 GCA_003454835.1 Achromobacter sp.
CCCCCCCCCCCCGGGCCCCCCGCCACGAAACCGGCCGTCTCGGGCCCGGTTACACGCCCGCCAACAGCAACACGCGCATCTCGGCTGCCACCTTGCCGCGCCAGGCGCAGGCGCCGGCGCCGCAAGCGGGCAGCAATCTTGGCCTGAACTCCGAACGGTTGCGCCAGGCCATGGTGCAGCGTCTGCGTACGCAGGGCATCACCGACGAACGCGTGCTGAACGCCATGGCCGCCGTGCCTCGCCACCTGTTCGTCGACGAAGCCCTTGCCAGCCGCGCGTATGAAGACGCGGCGTTGCCCATCGGGCACTCGCAAACCATTTCCCAGCCGTGGGTTGTGGCGCGTATGATCGCGGCTGCTTGCGAAGACCGCGCGCCTACCCGTGTGCTCGAGGTCGGCGCCGGTTGCGGATACCAGGCCGCGGTGCTCGCGCAGTTCGTGCGCGATGTCCACACCATCGAACGCATACGCGGGTTATATGAGCTGGCGCGCGAGCATTTACGCGCCTTGCGGCTCACCACAAGGATCCGCCTCATCTATGGAGACGGCACCTTGGGGCTGCCCGGCGTGGCGCCGTTCGATGCTATCGTTGTGGCTGCCGCAGGTCTGGCCATCCCGCAAGCGCTGCTGACGCAGCTTGCTCCGGGCGGCCGTCTCATCGCTCCCGAAGGGGGCTCGAACCAGCGCCTGGTTCTGATCGAACGCACGGGCGCGGCAAGCTGGAAAAGAACCGAACTAGAGGCCGTGCGCTTTGTGCCGCTACGGTCCGGAATACAATCTTGAGCGACAGGAGAAACGTATGCTCAACGGGCAGTTGCAACTGACCGATATGAATTTGGGCGCGTCCATGACGCGTCTTCGCCGCCCGCTCTTCGCAGTGGGGGTTCTCAGCCTCGCCATTCTGGCCGGCTGCGCATCCAAAGGTACTCGTGCTCCGGTGGTCGACATGACCGGCGGGCAACCCGCGCCGACGGCCACGTCCGGCAGCTATGTGGTCAAGCCGGGCGACACGCTCTACAAGATCGCCCGCGCCAACAACGTCGACATCGAAAACATCAAGCGCTGGAACAACATCAGCGACCCCAACCAGATCTCGGTGGGGCAGGTGCTGCGCATGTCCGGCAGCGCCACGGGCGGCGGCGCGCAGACCGCGCCGGTCGCCAGCAACCGGCC
>DMTA01000258.1:0-5884 GCA_003454835.1 Achromobacter sp.
GCCGATCGACGTGCACCTGATGGTCGAGCCCGTGGACGCGCTGGTGCCGCAGTTTGCCAAGGCCGGCGCCGATTACATCAGCTTTCACCCCGACGCGAGCGCCCACGTGGACCGCACGCTGTCCCTGATCCGCGAAAGCGGCTGCAAGGCCGGTCTGGTCTTCAATCCCGCCACGCCGCTGTCCTACATGGACTACGTGATGGACAAGATTGACCTGGTGCTGATCATGTCGGTGAACCCCGGCTTTGGCGGCCAGAGCTTCATCCCGGCGGCGCTGACCAAGCTGCGCGAGGCCCGCGCCCGCATCGACGCGTGGATGCAGGCCGGCGGCCAGGAAATCGTTCTGCAGGTGGACGGCGGCGTCAAGATCGACAACATCGCCGAAATCCGCGCCGCGGGCGCCGACACCTTCGTGGCCGGCTCGGCCATCTTCGGCAAGCCGGACTACGCCGGCATCATCAAGGCCATGCGCGACCAGATCGCCATCGGCGAAACCACCGCTGTCTAAGGAACCCGACATGACCGCTTTTCGCGCCGCGCTGCTGGACCTGGACGGTACCCTGCTCGACTCCATTCCCGATCTGGCCTTTGCCGCCAACGCCATGCGCGTCGAACTTGGCATGATCGCGCTGCGCGAGGACGTGGTCGCCACGTTCGTCGGCAAGGGCGTGGACAACCTGGTGCGGCGCAGCCTGGCCGGTTCGCTCGACGCCGCCGACCCGACGCCCGACGAATTCCAGCGCGCCCGCGAGGCCTTCTACCGTCATTACCACCTGGTGAACGGCGAGCGCGCGCAGGTCTACCCGGGCGTCATCGACGGGCTGAAACTCATGCGCGACCAGGGCCTGAAGCTGGCCGTGGTCACCAACAAGCCCACGGAGTTCACCCTGCCGCTGCTGCAGCGCACGGGGCTGGCGGGCTTTTTCGAGGCCGTGGTGTGCGGCGACACCTGCGAGCGCCGCAAGCCCGATCCCGACCAGATCCACCATGCGTGCGACCTGATGGGCGTGGGCGTGAACGAGGCCGTGACGATCGGCGATTCCATCAATGATGCGCAGGCCGGCCGCAGCGCGGGCACGCAGGTGCTGGTGGTGCCGTATGGCTACAACGAAGGACGTGACGTGCGCGAGCTGGATGTCGATGGTATAGTTGACACGCTTGTTGACGCCGCCCAGTGGGTCGCGCTCTGGAATCAGAACCAGAACGCCGCAAAAGTCCCCGTCTGATCAGCGTCGCAACGCAAGCAAGAATTCACTACCGCGTATCACTACCGCGTACTCATTACCGAACCGCTAAATGAACGTTTCCATCCAGAACCAAATGCTCGGCGCCTCGTGGCGTTGGTGGCGTTTGTCTTCCGGGTGGCGATGATTCCCCTTCCCGGCCCTAGACGCGACCTTGCCGCCTAGCGCCGACACTGTGTAAACAGCGCCCAACCCGGAACCAGTCAACTGGACCGGGTTTTTTGTTGCGTGCCCGGTCCGAAAGCAGACACCGCTTACGAGACCCGACATGACCGAAATCGAATTCAAGGCCCTTGCGGCACAAGGCTACAACCGCATTCCGCTGGTGGCCGAGACCTACGCCGATCTGGACACCCCGCTTGGCATCTACCTGAAGCTGGCGCACTCCGGCCCCCTGGCCGGCCGCATGACCTGCCTGATGGAATCCGTGGTGGGCGGCGAGCGCTTCGGCCGCTATTCGTTCATCGGCCTGCCGGCGCGCACCGTGATCCGCGCCAGCGGCACGCGCACCGAAGTGCTGCACGACGGCAAGGTTGCCGAGACCCATGACGGCGATCCGCTGGCCTTCATCGAGCAATACCAGAGCCGCTTCAAGGTCGCGCTGCGCCCGGGCATGCCGCGCTTCTGCGGCGGTCTCGCCGGCTACTTCGGCTACGACACCGTGCGCCACATCGAGCCGTGCCTCGGCCCCGCGGTCAAACCGTTCCCGGCCGGCATGGAAGGCGGCACGCCCGACCTGATGCTGATGCACGTGGACGAACTGGTCATCGTCGACAACCTGGCCGGCCGCATCTACCTGATGGTCTATGCCGATCCCAGCCAGCCCGAGGCCTACAGCCGCGCGCAGCAGCGCCTGACCGATCTGCGCGCGCGTCTGCGACGCCCCGTGGAGATTCCGTACAGCCATGCCAGCATGCAGACCGAGGAACGGCGCGATTTCAAGAAAGAAGACTATCTGGCGGCCGTGCTGCGCGCCAAGGAACATATCGCCGCCGGCGACCTGATGCAGGTGCAGATCGGCCAGGTCATCGCCAAGCCTTTCCGCGATTCGCCGCTGTCTCTCTACCGCGCCCTGCGGTCGCTCAATCCCTCTCCCTACATGTACTTCTGGAACTTCGGCGATTTCCAGGTGGTGGGCGCGTCGCCCGAGATCCTGGTGCGCCAGGAACGCACGGTGGAAAACGGCGAGCCGAAGTCGCAGATCACCATCCGTCCGCTGGCGGGCACGCGCAAGCGTGGCGGCACGCCCGAGGAAGACGCGGCGCTGGCGGCCGAACTGAAGGCTGATCCCAAGGAGATCGCCGAACACGTCATGCTGATCGACCTGGCGCGCAACGACGTGGGCCGTGTCGCGCAGGTGGGATCGGTAAAGGTCAGCGACACCATGGTGATCGAGCGCTATTCGCACGTGATGCATCTGGTGTCCAACGTGACCGGCACCCTGAATCCTGGCATGAGCAGCATGGACGTGCTGCGCGCCTCGTTCCCGGCCGGCACGCTGACCGGCGCCCCCAAGGTCGAGGCCATGAAGATCATCGACGAACTGGAACCCGTGCGCCGCGGCATCTACGGCGGCGCGGCCGGCTACCTGAGCTACGGCGGCGAGATGGACGTGGCGATTGCCATCCGCACCGGCGTCATTAAGGACGGCACGCTGTACGTGCAGGCGGCCGCCGGCATCGTGGCCGATTCGAACCCTGAAGCCGAATGGGCCGAGACCGAGGCCAAGGCGCGCGCCGTGCTGCGCGCGGCCGAGCAGGTGCAGCACGGCCTGGACGAACCCATCTGAGGCCACGGCCAAACCGACACCGTCCGGGCCGCAGAACGGCCCCGAGGAGAAAAAAATGCTGTTGATGATCGACAACTACGATTCCTTTACCTACAACCTGGTGCAGTACTTTGGCGAGCTGGGCGTGGACGTGCGCGTGGCGCGCAACGACCAGATCACGCTTGAAGAAGTGGCTGCGCTCAATCCCGACCAGATCTGCGTGTCGCCCGGCCCGTGCTCGCCGGCCGAAGCCGGCATCTCGGTGCCGCTGATCCAGGCGTATGCCGGCAAGAAGCCCATTCTGGGGGTGTGCCTGGGCCACCAGGCCATCGGCGCAGCCTTCGGCGGCGACATCGTGCGTGCGCAGCAGATCATGCACGGCAAGACGATCCAGCTTTCGCACACCGGCACTGACATCTTTGAAGGCCTGCCGACGCCGTACACTGTCATCCGCTACAACTCGCTGACCATCGATCCGGCCACGCTGCCGGACTGCCTAGCGGTCACTGCGACGGCGCCGGATGGCGACATCATGGGTGTGCGGCACAAGACGCTGCCGTTGTACGGGGTACAGTTCCACCCCGAATCCGTACTGAGTGAGCACGGCCACGCCCTGCTGCGCAATTTCCTGAACCTCGCCTGAAAGGACGCACCGTGACGATTTCCCCCTCCGAAGCGCTGACGCGCTGCATCGAACACCGCGAAATTTTCCACGACGAGATGCTGCACCTGATGCGCATGCTGATGCGCGGCGAGATGTCGCCGCAGATCGCCAGCGCGCTCTTGATGGGCCTGCGCGTCAAGAAGGAAACCGTTGGCGAGATCACCGCCGCGGCGCAGGTCATGCGCGAATTCGCCACGCCCGTGGTCACGCCCAATCCGAACGACCTGCTGGATATGTGCGGCACGGGCGGCGACGGCAGCCACACGTTCAACATTTCCACGACCGCGATGTTCGTCGCGGCCGCGGCCGGCGTGCCGATCGCCAAGCACGGCAACCGCAGCGCCTCGTCGTCCAGCGGCAGCGCCGACGTGCTGGAGGCGCTGGGCGCCAACCTGGTGCTGACGCCCGAGCAGGTGGCCGAATGCATTCAGGAGACCGGCATCGGTTTCATGTTTGCGCCCGCCCACCACGGCGCGATGAAGAACGTGGCCGCCGTCCGCAAGGAACTGGCCGTGCGCACGATCTTCAACATCCTCGGTCCGCTGACCAATCCGGCCGGCGCCGCCAACCAGTTGATGGGCGTCTTCCACCCCGACCTCGTCGGCATCCAGGTGCGCGTGCTGGAACGCCTGGGCTCGCGCCACGTGCTGGTCGTGCACGGCAAGGACGGCATGGACGAGGCCTCGCTGGGCGGAGCCACCATGGTCGGCGAACTGAAGGACGGCGTGGTCCGCGAATACGAGATCCACCCCGAGGACTACGGGCTATCCATGATGTCCAACCGGAGCATCAAGGTGTCCAATCGCGAGCAGTCGCGCGAGCTTGTCATAGAGGCGCTGGAGAATGTCGAGGGCGCGGCCAGAGACATCGTCGCCCTGAACGCCGGGCTCGCCATCTATGCCGGCAACAAAGCCGATTCCATTCCCGAAGCCTTAGCGCTAGCATTTGAACTAATTTCCACCGGCGCGGCGCGAGCCAAGCTGGAAGAATTCTGCGCATACACCCGGACATTCCAGAAATGAACGATATTCTCGCGAAGATCCTCGCCGTCAAGGCCGAGGAAGTCGCCGCCGCCCGCCAGATGCGTAGCGAAGCCGAAGTCCTGCGCGAAGCGCAGGCGCGCCAGGACGTGCGCGGTTTCGCCCAAGCCATCGAAGACAAGATCTCGCAGGGCAAGGCTGGCGTCATCGCCGAAATCAAGAAAGCTTCGCCCTCCAAGGGCGTCATCCGCGAAGGCTTTGCGCCTGCGGAGATCGCCGCCACCTACGCCGTGCACGGCGCGGCCTGCCTGTCCGTGCTGACCGACGTGCAGTTCTTCCAGGGTTCGCACGACCACCTGCGCCAGGCGCGGGCCGCGTGCGCGCTGCCGGTGCTGCGCAAGGACTTCGTGATCGACCCCTACCAGATCGTCGCGGCGCGTGCGATGGGCGCCGACTGCGTGCTGCTGATCGTGGCCGCGCTCACGCCCGCGCAGCTGCGCGACTACGAAACGCTGGCGATCGAGCTGGGCATGGACGTGCTGGTCGAGGTGCATGACGCCAAGGAACTGGAGGTTGCGCTCACGCTCAAGACGCCGCTGCTGGGCATCAACAACCGCAATCTGCGCACATTCGAGACCAGCTTGCAGACCACGCTGGATCTCCTGCCCCGCATTCCTGCCGGCAAACGCGTCGTGACCGAAAGCGGCATCCTCAAACCGGAAGACGTGAAGTTGATGCGAGACCACAAGGTCGACGCGTTCCTGGTGGGCGAAGCGTTCATGCGCGCGAAGGACCCGGGCGCGGAACTGGCGCGTCTGATCGGCTGAATGGACGGCGGCGGACGGCGCTGCCGTTTGTCACGCCGGGCGGCTCTTGCGTCGTACGGCGCATTGCCCAACGAGGGATCGGCCAATCGGCGGATCCCTCGCTCTTTTCTACTTGCCCCGGTTATTTCGGGCGCGCCAGGCCCCAGGCGGCCCCGCGCCGGTACACCGTGCTGCGGTGCACGCCCAGCGCGCGCGCCGCACGGCTGACGCTGCCGCCGTTCTCAACCAGCGCGGCCCGGATGGCGGCATCCGTCATGGCGTGCAGATCGCCGGTTCCGCTGTCATGGGTGGGCGTCGACGCTGCGGTGCCCGGCGTAGCAGCGCGCGACGTATCGACGCCTGGTGTAGCGACGCCCGGTGTAGCAACGCCTGGCGTAGCGACGCCTGATGTAGCAACGCCT
>DMTA01000258.1:6082-6504 GCA_003454835.1 Achromobacter sp.
TGTAGCAACGCCTGATGTAGCGACGCCTGGCGTGACGACGCCCGGCGTGACCGCTTCGATCCTCGTGGCGCTCGCTGCAGTGCGCAATTCCGCCGGCAGCATGTCGGCATCCCCCCTGCCCGCCGGTCCCGCCAGCACATGCAACGTGCGCAGCACCGATGCTAGCTGCCGATAATTGCCGGGCCACGAATACGCCGCGAGAACGGCTTCGATGGCGGGCGGCAGCGCGGGACCCGCGCCTTGCGCCGCCCACAGCTCGCGCAGCAATTCCAGGCGATCGGCCCGTGCGCGCAGGGGCTCGAGCGTAACGGTGTATTCAGCAATCCGGAAATACAGGTCAGGGCGCACCGGTGCATCCCGGCCTTCATGCGCCAGCGGCCGATGCGTGGCGCACACCAAGGTGAAGTCCACCGCCACGGGCC
>DMTA01000228.1 GCA_003454835.1 Achromobacter sp.
CCCGCCGTCTCTGCCGGCGCCGAGGTTGCCGACCCGCGGCGCGGCGCCGCCAAGGAGGCGCTAGCATGAGCCCCGAACTGCTTGAACAAATCATGGTGGCCGCGGGCATGGGCCTGTTGGGCGCAGTCGTGTTTGCCGCCATCGGCCTGGTGTCCGGCACCGACGAAACCACGACGCTCGCGCCGCTGACGCTGCTGGTGGTGCTGCTGGGCGTGCCGCCCGCCGGCGTCTTCACGTTCTTTCTGGCGGGCGCGGTGGCCAAGCACATGACGCACGCCGTGCCGACCGCGCTGCTGGGTATCCCGGGCGACACGCTGGCCACCCCGCTGCTGCAGGACGCGAATATGCTGCGCAAGCTGGGCGTGCCGCACATTGCGCTGCGCAAAATGGTGTCCGGCGCCATCGTCGCCGCCTTTGTGGCGGTGCCGCTGGCGGTGCTGTTCGCTGTGTTGCTGGCCCCGTTCGGCGCCGCCATCACCAAGTCGGCCCCGTGGATCTTCCTGGCGGCCGCCTTGCTGATTGCGTACTTTTCCGCGGGACGCTGGGCGGCCGTGGCGCTGCTGGTGCCGTTTGTCATGGTCATCATTGCGCTGCAAAGCCTGACGGCCAAGTACGGCGTCAAGCTCAGCATCAGCTACTTCCTGGGCATCGCCATCGGACCGCTGATCGCCGACCTGTTTACCGTGCTGTCGCCCCAAGGCCGCGGCAAGATGATGCGCGACAAGGTCCGCACGTTTTCGCTGGCGCCTGACGTGAAGGGCTGGTCGGGCTACTTTCCGAACCCGCTGAAAGTCATGGACCGGGTGCAGACGCGCTGGACGCTTGCCACGGCGGCAGTATCCAGCGCCACCTTCGTGTTCAGCCCGGTCGCCATGACCGTCGTGCTGGGCGAATTGGTGGGCTCGCGCATCAAGCATGCCTATCACCGGCTGACCACGGTGCTCAGCGCACGCAACGGCGTGACCGAGGCCACCTACATCGCCGAGGCGCTGATTCCGCTGATCGCCTTCGGCCTGCCCTTGAGCCCCGTGGCGGCAGGACCGGCGGCGCCGCTCTTTAACGCCCCGCCGCGCTTCACGGTAGATTCGGCAACGGGCCAGACGCACAACCTGCACAACCTGCTGAACCACTGGGAATTCCTGGGTTACGGCATGCTGGCGGTGCTGCTGGCGGCAGTGGTGTCCTACCCCTTCGCCATGAACTTCGCGCGCCGCGCCGCGCTGTTCGTGTCGCGCCGCGTCAGCCACGAAGCGATCATTGCCACGTTTGTCGGCCTGATCATCGTGATCAGCGTCTGGGAAGGCCAATTCCTGGGCCTGCTCGTCATCCTGACCATGGGCCTGATCGGCGGCCTGCTGTCGCGCCTGTTCGGCTTCAATACCGGCGTGCAGTTCATGGGCTACTACACCGCCGTGCTGTCCGTGCCGGCGATCGTCAAGCTGCTGGGATAAAAACGTGACGGATGGGCGGGGGCTGTCCAGCCCCCGCCCATTGCCGCGCCACTTGATCCTTCGCAAGGCGGCGCTCCCCACGTTGCTCTAGCCTCTGCTCTCTTGACCAGAGGAAAGACTCATATCATGACGTGGTTCAAATCACTCACCCTCGCCGGACGCGAGTTGCTGCCCATCGTGCAGGGCGGCATGGGCGTCGGGGTATCCGCCCATCGCCTGGCCGGCGCAGTTGCCAGCCAGAACGCCGTGGGCACCATTGCCAGCGTCGATTTGCGCCATCACCACGCCGATCTCGTGGAAAGAACTGAAAAATGCAATGACCGCGACACGATCGACACCGCCAATCGCGAGGCCCTGCATCGCGAAGTCCGCGCCGCGCTTGAAACCGCGCAAGGCCGCGGCCTGGTGGCGGTAAACGTCATGAAAGCCGTGCGCGACCACCCCGCGCTGGTGCGCCAGGCCTGCGAAAGCGGCGCCGAAGCGATCGTCATGGGCGCCGGCCTGCCGCTCGATCTGCCCGAAATGACGGCCGACTTCCCCAAAGTCGCGCTGGTGCCCATTCTTTCCGAGGCCCGCGGCGTCGCCGCCGTACTGAAGAAATGGATGAAAAAAGGTCGACTGGCCGACGCCGTCGTCATCGAACACCCCGGTTATGCGGGCGGCCACCTGGGCGCGGCACGGCTCGACGACATGCACAGCGAACGTTTCGATTTCAAAAAGGTGCTGGCCGATTGCCACGCCCTTTTCACTGAACTGCAACTGGGCCGCGATGCGCCCCGCCTGATCGTCGCCGGCGGTGTCGGCAGCCACGAACAGGTCCGCCACTGGCTCGGCAACGGCGCCGATGGCGTGCAGGTCGGCACCGCATTCGCCGTCACCCACGAGGGCGACGCCCACGAAAACTTCAAGCGCGTCCTCATCGACGCAGACCCCGCCGAACTGGCGGAATTCACCAGCGTGGCCGGTCTGCCGGCACGAGCGGTCGCCACGCCGTGGCTGACACGCTACCTGCGCCAGGAAGGCACGCTGCAAGCCAACACCCGCGCCGATCCGCGCCGCTGCAGCCAGCGCATGGATTGCCTGACGCAATGCGGCCTGCGCGACGGCATCGCCAAATTCGGGCAATTCTGCATCGACCTGAAGCTGGCGGCCGCCATGCGAGGCGAAGTCAGCCGCGGTCTTTTCTTCCGCGGCGCCTCCAAACTGCCGTTCGGCAGTGCCATGCGCTCCGTGCGCGAACTGATGGACTATCTGCTGCACGGCGAGATGCCCGCCGCGGCATAGGTCGGCAGCCCCCTCAGATGATCTCCGGCAGGCGCCGCAGATCATCGATCACTTCAAAGGCGCCCTCGTCCAGCAACCGCTGCCGCTGTTGCGGTCCGTTGTGCGAGGCGCCCACAAATCCCACCGCCCGCATGCGCGCCGCGCGGGCAGCGCGCACACCCGGCACGCTGTCCTCGACCACGACGCAGTCCAGCACCGCGGCCCGCATCTGCCGCGCCGCGTACAGGAACACATCCGGCGCCGGCTTGCCCTTGGCCACCTGCGCCGTGCTGAACACATTGGGCGCAAACGTCTCCCACAGACCCACTATCTTGAGTGCGGCCTCCAGCTTGGCCGGCATGCTGCTGGACGCGACGCACAGGTCCAACCCGCGTTCCTTCAATACCTTCAGCGTCTCGTGTACGTGCGGCAAGGGGCGCAGTTCGGAGCGGAACGTGCGCTCGAGCCGATCGGCATACTGGCCCGCGAAACCCTCGGGCAGCGAGCAGGCGTGCTCCGCCTGCAACGTGCGCCACATGTCCACATCCGGAATGCCGGCAAAGCGCAGGGCGGCCTCTTCGGGCGTGATGGCGATGCCATGCTCGGCCAGGGCGCTGGACTGGGCGCGCGCGGCGATGATTTCGCTGTCGATCAGGACGCCATCGCAATCAAAGATGACCAGGCGCGGGGCGGACGTGTGCATGGAACCTCCAACGTGTTTGGTCGCTCCATGATAGGCCAGCGCGGTTACCGCGCCATTCCCGCCCGATGACCGACGGCGGGTGACCGGCAGCGCCCTTCGCGCGGGCTTCCGGGTCTTGTCAAAAATTCGTGCCTCCGACACGGCGCAGCCGCCAGGCAACGGCCACGCCAGCCAGGCCCGCCGCCGCCACGATGATCGACGCGGAGGTCCAGCCAAAACGATCGATGGCGCCGCCCACCGCCACCGGCCCGATCACCTGCCCCAGATTGCTGCCCTGCATCACCAGCCCCACCGACGCCGCAGTCAGCGCCGGACGCGGAGCCACCAGCGGCGCGGTGCCAAGCAGCGTCGCGGGAATCAACCCACCCACGGCCGAGAAAAGCACGCACAGCAGAAAAGTGGTCATCGCGGGCAGCGCCGAACCGAAGATCAGCAGCGACACGGCCGCCATCACCGCGCTGGCGCAGGCAATCAGCGTGGAACGCCGCCACCCGCGCGCAAGCAACACGCCCGCGCCCAGATTGCCCACCACGTTGGCGGCGCTGGCGATGGCGCTGTACAACCCGGCCGCGGCGAGCGTCAGTCCCAATTGCTCCATGAGCAGCACGGGCAGGAACGTGAACAGCGCGAAGAACATCAGGCTGTAAAGCGTGAAGGACACCGCCAGCAGCATCGGTCCGGCGGCGCCCATGGTGTCGACGGTGTCCTGGCGCAGCCCCTGCCACGACAGGGCTGCGCCGCCAGGCGTGGGCGGCGCCAGCACGACAATGCTGCACAGCGACACGCCCGCCGCGACGCCCGCGCACCACCAATAGGCGTGCCAATCGTCGAACGCCTGCGACGCAAGCATGGCAATTGCCATCCCGGCCGGCATGTAGCAGCTCCAGAGCGCAAAGGCGAAGTCGCGCCTGCCGCCGGCGACGATACGCTGCAGCGCGGCGGGACCCGCCACCGTGATCATCAGGAAACCCAGTCCCTCGATCACCCGTGAGCCGAGCAGCACGGCATAACCGGGCGCCAGCGCGCCCACCGCCGTGCCCGCCGCCGTCGCCGCCAAGCCCAGTATCAGCATGCGCCGGGCGCCAAAGCGCGCGATCACCCCGCCCGCCGCGATGCCGCCCACCATGCCCAGTATCGAAAACACCGCCGTCAGCGTCCCGATGGAGGCCAGATCCAGCCCCATATCCTTGCGCAGCAGCGGCGCGGCGATGATGACCTTGCCCACTTGCAACGCCGCCACGATGCCCGCGCCCACGATGGAAAGCACCGCGCCCCAATGACGCTGCACCGCCATACTCTCCGCCCCTTCCACCTTGTCCATCCCGCCCTCGCTATCGCCAAGATTCCGGCATCATGCCGCGCAAAATTGATTCTGCGAAGTGATAACCTTTCGACGTTCTTGATCGAACGAATAGATCAACCTGCCCATGATTGACGCGCTGACCCTGGACCAACTGCGAGTGTTCGCTGCCGTCGCGGACGCCGGAAGCTTTCGCGCGGCAGCCCGCCGCTTGTCCCGCGTGCAGTCCGCCGTCAGCCACGCGATTGCCAACATCGAGGCGCAACTGGGCGTGCCGCTGTTCGACCGTACCGGCCATCGGCCCGTCATGACCCCGCAGGGCCAGGCGCTGCTTGCCAATGCCCGCGACATCCTGCTGCGGGTCGATGCCATGCGCGCCCGGGCGCAGGGTCTGGGCGAAGGCGTGGAGCTGGAACTTTCCCTGGTGGTGGATACGCTCTTTTCGATCGAGCGGGTCGGCACGGCGCTGAACCACATGCGCGCGGCTTACCCCTCGGTGGCGATGCGGGTATCGGTGCTGCCGCTGGGCGGTCCAGTCGAGGCACTGCTGGCCGGCACGCACACGCTGGGCATTCTTGCGGGCGAGCATTTCCGGCATCCGCGCATTTCGGTGCAGGCGCTTGGCGCCATCCAGATGGTGGCCGTCGTCGGCGCTTCTCATCCCCTGGCGCAGAACGCGCGCGACGGCCGCGTGGTCACGGCGTCGGACATCGCAGATCACCTTCAGATCGTCCAATCCGATCCCTCGCCGCTGTCGGAGGGCCGCGACTTCGCCGTGCTGTCGCCGCAGACCTGCCGCGTCAGCGGCCAGGACACCAAGCACGCGTTGATTCTGTCCGGGCTGGGCTGGGGCCGGCTGCCGCTGTGGCAGGTGGAGCGCGATCTGGCCGAACGCCGCCTGCTGCGCGTCCCCACCGCCAGCCTGGGCCGCGATAGCCAGATCACCACCGAAACCTATCTTGCGCACCGCATCGACCGGCCGCTGGGGCCGGCTGCGCGCGCCCTGGCTGCGGCGCTGCACGCGGGCATTCAACCCGGCGACCTGGGCGGCTGCGCGTAGCTCACCCCCATGCCCGCGCGCACGTCGTTCTGGATGCCGTAGGGCGCGATGGGATAGCGCAGGCCATTGGCCGCCAGCGCCTTCATGCCTTCGATGGCAATCGGCAGATAGCGGGGCGGCAGCGCCATGAGCATTTCTTCGTCTGGCACGCCGCCATAGCGGCGCTCGGCAAAACAGGGCAAGGACAGGCTTGGCTCGCCCGTGGCAAGCGCCCTGCCCCAGGAATCCGCACAGGCCGTTTCGCCCACGACGCTCCAGTCAAAACGCCGGTAGTTCTTCCATTGCAAGCCGTTGATCAGGATGATCATCTGGCCCGGCGTGGCGTACACGAGGCAGATGTCGGGCGGATCGAGGCGCCCGGATGCCAGCGGCGACACGACCATGGCGCGGTACTTGCCCGCCGGCACACAGGTCAGCGACTCCTGGCGCGCCCGGGCATCGGCTTCGGTCGCATGCCAGACGCCCACATATTCCTTGCCGCGCTTCCAGTCTTCGTCCTGTGGCCCCAGCCCGATGACGGCACGGCATTGTGCGCCGACAAGATCGTCGCCGGTGATGCCGACCGTCCAGCCCAGCCGAGCCGCCATGCCCACGATCTGGTCCGTGGTATGGGTGGCCTTGGGCCGCCGCAGGCCCTTCACCCCCGCCATCTCCGTCTCGTTTTCGTACAGCTTCATGCCGATGACTGTCGTCTTCAACCGCAGCAGCCGGTTCAGATCGTCGACCAGCGACGCCCAGTCGAGCGCGGTTTCCTGCCTTGTCTCTTCCATGTTCGTCCTTTGGACTGTTGTTCGCGGTCTCGCCGGCCGGAGGCCCGCGCTGACGCACGCGGTCAAGACTACAACGCGTCAGGCGAACCCGTCGATGCCCCGCATCAGCGCCGCCGCCATGCGCGGCTGGCGCAACTGGTCCAGCCACCAGCGCAGCGCGCGACCGTCGTGATCGCCGCGCCACGCGAGGTACAGCAGGTTGGGCTCGCGCGGCGTCTCGGTGGCCATTTCCACCAGTTCGCCCCGCGCCAGCAGCGAGGCCACGCGGTGGCGCGGCACCCA
>DMTA01000229.1 GCA_003454835.1 Achromobacter sp.
ATCCTGCGCCTGGCATTTACCGACGAGCGCGAGCGCGCCGTGGCCATCGGCGTGTGGGCTTCGGTTGCCTCGGGCGGCGCGGCGCTCGGCCCCGTCGTGGGCGGCCTGCTGCTGGAGCATAGCTGGTGGGGCTCGGTGTTTCTCATCAATGTGCCCATCGTCCTGCTGGCGCTGCCGCTGGCCTGGCGCTTCATTCCTGCCAGCCGGCCCGACTCGTCGCGGCCGTGGGATCTGGTGGGCTCGCTGCAGGTCATGGCGGGCATGATTCTGTCCGCCTATGCGCTCAAGGAGCTGGGGCGTGCGTCGCCGTCCTGGCTGCACGCCATGCTGGCCTGCGCGGCGGGCGCCGCCATGCTGACCCTCTTCGTACGCCGCCAGCGGCGCCGGCCCTACCCGCTGATCGACTTCGCCATCTTCCGCAACGCGTCGTTCAGCTCGGCCGTCGCCGCCGCGCTGTTTGCGGCCGCGGCGCTGCTGGGCATGGAGCTGGTGTTCAGCCAACGCCTGCAACTGGTGCAGGGCATGTCGCCGATCCAGTCCGCGCTGTTCATCCTGCCGCTGCCGCTGGCCGCCTTTGTCGCCGGGCCGCTCGCCGGCCTCCTGCTCGGGCGCGTGGGCAGCCGGCGCATGCTGTTCCTGTCGCTGCTGGTGTCAGGCGCTGGCATGGGCGGGTACCTCCTGACCTACGATGCGGCGGTCATCCCGCAGATGATCAGCCTTTGCGTGCTGGGCCTGGGCATCGGCGCCACCATGACGGCCGCGTCCAGCACCATCATGCAAAGCGCCACGCCCGAACGCGCCGGCATGGCCGCGTCGATTGAGGAAGTCTCGTATGAACTGGGTGGCGCGCTGGGCGTGACGCTGATGGGGTCAGTCCTGTCGGGCGTGTACGCGCAGTCGCTGTCCGTGCCGGCGGGCGTGGCGGCCACCGGCGCGGCGCGCGACAGTCTGGACGAGGCGCTCGTCGTCGCCGACAGCCTTCCCGCCGACATGGCGGCCACGCTGACCGAGCTGGCCCGCGGCGCCTTTGAGACGGGCTACGCGGCGGTGATTGCCACCGCCACGATCATGCTGCTCGGGACCGCCGCGTTCGTGCTGCTGAACCGCGCCCGCCGGACGGTGCAACCGGGCTGAACTCCCCGGACGCGTCGGGAGCGGTCTGCCTACGTGCGGGCGCACTGCCCGTACCGATCAGCCGTTGCGGAAGGCGTGGTCCATGTCCGCGATCAGGTCTTCCTCGTGTTCCAGGCCGATCGACACCCGGATCAACCCTTCGGACACGCCCGCGGCATCGCGCTCCGCCGCGGGCACCCCTGAATGCGTGGTCGACGCCGGGTGGCACACCAGCGTCTCGGTGCCGCCCAGGCTGACGGCCGAACGGAACAGATGCAGCGCATTGATGAACCGGAACGCGCGTTCGCGGCCGCCTTCCAGCACGAACGCAAACGTCGAACCCGGCCCGGTGCATTGGCGCTTGTACACCTCTTGGTAGGCGCGATCCGCAATCAGTTCCGGGTGGAACACCTGCACCTTTTCATACGGATTGCCCGCCAGCCACTCCGCGACACGGGTTGCCGTCCGCGCCGCCTGCTTCATACGCAGGACCACCGTTTCCATCGACCGCGTGATCATCCAGCACGAATGCGGATCCAGCTGCGACCCGAACGCGCTGCGGATGGCGCGCACCTTCTTGATGAGTTCCTTGCTGCCGGTGACCGCCCCCGCCACCAGATCGCTATGGCCGCCCACGTACTTGGTCAGCGAATACACCGACAGGTCCACCCCGTGCTCCGCCGGCTTCTGGAAGATCGGCCCGAGCAGCGTGTTGTCGCACACCGAGATCGGCCGGTAGCCGTGGCGCGTCTGAAACGCATCCAGCTCGTTCTTCATCGCCTCGAAATCGAACAGCGCGTTGGTCGGATTGGCGGGCGTCTCCACATAAAAGAGCTTGACCGGCCCCTTGGCAGCGGCCGCGTCCAGCGCCAAACGCATGTTGCGCGGCGAAAGCCCGTCCGCCACGGGATACGAACCGACACCCCACTCCGGAAAGATCTTGCCGATCAGCGTCTCGGTGCCGCCATAGAGCGGCACGGACTGCACCAATTGGTCGCCCGGCCGCAGAAAGGCCATGAGCACCGCGCTGATCGCGGACATGCCGCTTGAAGTGACGGCGGCATCCTGCGAGCCGTCCAGGAGCGACAGCCGGTCTTCCACGATCTCCAGGTTCGGATGATTGAAACGGCTGTACACCAGCCCCGCCGTCTCGCCCTGCGGCAAGGGCTTGCGGCCCGACACCAGATCAAAGAATGCGGCGCCGTCCTCGGCCGTGCGGAACGCGAAGGTGGACGTCAGAAACACCGGCGGCTTGACCGCCCCCTCGGACAGATAGGGATCGTAGCCATAGGACATCATCTGCGTTTCGGCATGCAAGGGGCGGCCGAAGATGTCCTTCTTGTGATAGCTCGAGTAAGTCATGGTGTGCCTCTCTCTGGTGTTCCAGCCGACCGGGCGGGCGCGTCACGCATCTTCCAGACAATAACGCCGAGCTGCGGGGGAGTTATTGCAGGTTGTGACGTGCGCGCGCCGGCAGCAGCAGGATTCCGGAGAGGCGGCCCCCGGCCTCAGTCCACCGTTGCCCCGGACAGCTTCACCAGCTTGGCCCACTTGTCGATTTCCTGATCCAGGAAGGCCTTGAACTGCGCCGGCGACTGGCTCGTGGGCGCGGAACCCTGATCCAGCAGTACCTTGCGAAACGCTGGGTCTTGCGTCACCGACTTCAGGGCCCGGGCGAGCCCATCGACGACGGCGGGCGGCGTGCCGGCCGGCACGAACACACCGTTCCACAGCGATACGTCGAATCCGGGCAGCGCTTCACCCACCGCCGGCACATCGGGCAGGCGCGGCGAGCGCTCCGGGGTAGTCACGCCCAATGCGCGCAACTTGCCGCTTTCCAGGTACGACAGCACTTCCACCAGCGGCGAAAACACCGCCTGCACCTGGCCGCCCATCAGGTCCACGTTCGCCGGCGCCCCGCCCTTGTACGCCACATGGACCATGTCGCCCTTGGCCATCGCGTTGAACAGCGCGCCGGACAGATGCGAGGCCGACCCGTTGCCCGCGGAACCGTAGTTCACCGGCGCGTCCTTCTTCTGAACCAGCGCGATGAACTCGGTGAGCGACTTGGCCGGCACGCTGTTGTTCACGGTCAGCACGTTCGGAATCGACGCGATCTGCGACACGGGAATCAGATCGCGGCGCAGGTCAAAGCCCATGTTCTTGTACAGCGTCACGTTGGTGGCGATCGTGCTGGTGGCCAGCAGCAGCGTATAGCCGTCGGGTGTTGCGCGCGCCGCAACGCTCGATCCCAGGTTGCTGCCCGCCCCCGCGCGGTTCTCAACGACCACCTGTTGCTTGAGTTGCCGGGACAGATGTTCGGCGAGCAGCCGCGCGGTCGCATCCGTGCTGCCGCCGGCCGCAAAGGGAACGATCATCGTGATGGCCTTGCGGGTGGGCCAGTCGGCGCCCGCGTCGGGCTGGGCCGCGTGCGCGGCTGGGGCGCCTGCGCCAAGACAGGCGCCCAAGGCAAGGGCGATGATTGCGCGTGAAGTCATGGTTGTCTCCTTGATTGATACGTGCGCGGCCGGACCGGGCGTTGCGTCGTATGCGCAACTACCCGAAGGCCGGTGAAGGGTGCGGCTGACGCCGCGAGCGAACTGCTATTGCGGAGTCACCACGACGGTGCCCGCGTCGGCATCCACGTCCAGCCAATCGCCCGTGGCGATGGCCTTGGTCGGGTCTTCGTCCAGCCCGGCCACGACGGGAATGGCGCCGATGATCGCGCCGATCGTCGTGATGGGCTCGGGGGTCACCTGCACGAACGCCAGCGGCGCCGTGCCGCGCGACACCATGTCGTAGATCTTGTAGGAGCCGCCGGTCGATCCCTTGCCGGTCAGAAACACCAGCACCTTGCCGGCAATGTTCACGCCTTCGAGTTCGTGTCCGGGTTCGGTGACGATGCCCGTCATGTTGTCGACGCCGCCGTTGAAGCTGATCGCCTCTCCCGTCACGACGGCCTGTCCGCTAGTCTTGCCCTTGACGATCTTGCGCCCCGTGAGGATGCGTTTGGCTTGGATCATGACGCTTACCTCCAGACGCCGCTGACGGCGGCCTGCATGACGCGATTGAGATTGCCGTAATGCGTGGGCAGGCCGAATTGGCCGGGCGCATAGAACGCCATCTTGGCAGAGTTGGTGGTCAGTGTGCGATAGCCCTTGGCCGGCGCGATCACGCGGCTCCGGGCCAGGAACGGACACGTTTCCCGCACGACCGTCCCGCCGGCGTCCTTGATGATCTGGATATAGCCCATGCGCTCGGCCATCGCGTACATGGCGCCGGCCGTGGTCACCCACAGCGCGACATCCTTGTGCACCTTTTTGCCTTCCAGCGCCTCGGCCACCTCGCGGATCTCCTGCACCGACGCATTCGGACAGCCCACCAGAATCCAGTCCACGTGGTCCGACGGCTCCTTGTTCAGCGCGGCCTCGGCCTTCTTCTTTTCGGCGTCGTCAAACACCAGCACTTTTTCAGGCGCGTTGCCGCCGAATGCCGCCTCGAGCGTGGGCGCTTCCGGCGTGACGCCGACCGCATGGAACATGCTCACCGCACCGGACGCCGCCAGCGCCGCGCTCAACGCCTTCAACTGCTCCAGCGTCGGGTCCGAGGGAATGCCGGTGAAGACCGGCGTGTCCTGTCCGGCGATGCGGCCGGCAAAGTAGCCCAACGTGCCGTAATCGGTCATGTCGTCGAGCGTGGTCTCGACCTTGACCAGCAGCTTCCCGTAGCGGTTCTCCGTCAGGTGAAAGCCGTACTCCGGCGTGCGTCCCGTCAGCGCGGTGGCCAGGCCGCTGGGACCGCCTTCGCGATTGGTGCGGGCGCCGCACACCGAATTCGCGTACACCACGGCCGACGACTCGCCCCATGCCATGTGCTCGCCAAACCGCGGGCTGTTGCCGACCAGATAGGGAATACAGGTGTTGCAGGTGTTGGCGCCCATGCCTGCGTAAGCGTCCGTCAGGCGCGTCTGCAGGGCGCTGTCCGATTCGGGAATGCCGATCTCGCGCCACTGCACCGGATCGACCGCCGTCGGGTTTGTCGTTACCCGGGTGACGAACGTGCCGCCCTGCCGCTTGATGTCTTCGACAAAGCGCGTCCCGGCTTCCTCCGCGACAAGGACGGACGAACCCGCCATATGAACGTTGCTGACCTGCAGCAGGCGCTTGGCGCCAAAGCTCTCGCCCAGCGCCACCAGGATTTCCATGGCCTTCTGCACGGCCGGTCCCTTGCCACCCGTCAGCATCGCCGACTCTTCTTCCGTAAGAAACATATGCACGCCTCCAATGCGTTCGAATCCTTAGGCACAAATTCTGAGCGCGGCGTTAAATCAAAAAAAGCGATAAATTGGAATCCGTTCAGATTCCCTTATTCGATCTTTTCCGGCCACGAAGGAGGCGCCGTTGATCACGTTCAAGCAACTCGAAGCCGTGTATTGGGTCGTCCAGCTTGGCGGCTTTGCGCCGGCGGCCAACCGGCTGCACACCACGCAGTCGGCGGTGTCCAAGCGCGTGCAGGAACTGGAAGCGCTCTTCGACACGCCGCTCTTTGACCGCACGCTGCGCACGGCCCGACTGACTGAAAAAGGGGAGGAAATGTTCCTGCTGGCCAAACGGCTGCTGGAACAGCGCGATGCGGCCATCGAGCAGTTCCAGCGCCCGGACGTCATGGAGCGCCACGTTCGCATCGGCATCACGGAACTGACGGCCATGACCTGGTTGCCAAGACTGGTAAGCGCCATCCAGGCACGCTATCCCCGGGTCATCATCGAGCCGCACGTCGATACCAGCGCCATCCTGCGCGACAAGCTGCTGGCCGACGAGGTGGACCTGATGATCGTGCCGGACGTGTTCGACGACCAGCGTTTCGTGTCGCGCCGGGTCGGGCAGGTCGTCAATTCGTGGATGTGCAAGCCGGGGCTGGCGCCGCGGCGGCGCCTCAAGGTGCAGGACCTCGTCAAGCACCGGCTGCTGACGCAGGACGAGCGTTCCGGCACGGGCCAGCTCTACAACCGGTGGTTTCGCTCGGTGGGCGTGCAGCCCGAGCAGACCGTGTTGAGCAACAGTCTGGTGGCGTTGATCGGTCTGGCGATCTCAGGGATGGGCATCAGCTACCTGCCCAAGACCTTTCTGGCGCCGATGGTGGAATCGGGCGCACTGGAAATCCTGACAGTGACGCCCGCCCTGCCGCCTGCCGCCTACGCGGCGGTCTTTCGCGGCGACCGCCCCAGCAACCTGATTTCCGCCATCGCGGCGCTGGCACAGGAACAATGCGATTTCGGCAAGATCTTCCAGTCGGATGCGCAGGCGCCGCGGGCGCCCGGCGGGTAACACACGGCGGCGGATTCGGGAAACAAGACAGGCGGTCCGCCCCCCGTGGCTTGCCTGCCGGCTCAACGCAACACAAACGGATTGCTGGCGGTCGCCCCGCTATTGAGCCAGACGCTCTTGACCTGCAGGAACTCCTTGACGGCGTCCATGCCGTTCTCGCGCCCCAGCCCCGAATCCTTGTAGCCGCCAAAGGGCGCCATGAAGCTGACCGCACGGTACGTGTTGACCCATACCGTGCCGGCCTTCAAGCGCTCCGACATCCGGATCGCGCGGGCGATGTCCTGGGTCCACACCGCGGCGGCCAGTCCGAAGCGGACATCATTGGCAATCCGCAGCGCCTCGGCCTCGTCCTTGAAGCGGATGATGGACAGCACCGGCCCGAACACCTCTTCCTGGGCGATGCGCATATCGTTGCGCACGTCGCCGAAGATGGTCGGTTCCACGAACCACCCCTTGCCGCATTCCGGCCGTTGCGCGGCCTTGCCGCCCAGCAGCAGCGTTGCCCCCTCATCCCGCGCGATGCGGATGTAATCCAGCACCTTCTGGTATTGGGGCGGCGTCGTGACCGGCCCGACCTGCGTGGCCGGATCCATCGGATCCCCCAGGCGCGCGGCGCCCGCCAGCGACAGCAGCTTTTCGACAAAGCGGTCGTAGATGCTGTCATGAAGCAACAGGCGCGAGCCGGCGATGCAGGTTTGCCCGCTTGCCGCGAAGATGCCCGAGATCGCGCCGAACACGGCCTGTTCCAGGTCCGCGTCCTCGAAGACGATGTTGGGCGACTTGCCGCCCAGTTCCAGCGAGGTGTGCTTGAGCAGGCGCGCGGCCTGCTCGTTGATCAGGCGGCCAGTCTGATCCGAGCCGGTAAAGGTGACCTTCTGCACCAGCGGATGCTGGACCAGCGCGGCCCCCACTTCCTGGCCATAGCCCGTCACCACGTTCATCACGCCCGGCGGAAACCCAGCCTCGTCGAACAGTTCCGCGAACTCCAGCGTCGACGCGGAGGTGAACTCCGACGGCTTCACGACCACCGTGCAGCCGGCCGCCAAGGCCGGCGCAACCTTCCAGCCCAGCAGCAACAAGGGCGAATTCCACGGCGTGATCGCCGCCACCACGCCCAGCGGTTCATGACGCGTGTAGGTGAAATAGCCCTTCTTGTCCAAGGGCAGCGTCGACCCGTGGATCTTGTCCGCCAGGCCGCCGTAGTAGCGGAACCATTGCGGCAGGTACGTCAGCTGTCCCAGCATCTCGGCGAACAGCTTGCCGTTGTCCCGGACTTCCGTTTCCGCGAGCTTGCGCGCATCGCGTTCGATGAGATCGGCCAGCCGATACAGCAACCGGCCGCGCTCGGTGGCGGTCAGTTCCGCCCACGGACCTTCCGAAAAGGCGAAGTGGGCGGCCTGCACCGCCACATCGACGTCTTGCGCGGCCCCGCGCGCAACCCGCGCCCAGGCCTCGCCGGTGTAGGGGTTCTGCGTCTCGAACCATTCGCCCGAGATCGCAGCGGCCGGCGCGCCCGCAATCCGCATTGAGTAAGTCTTCATCACAGCCTCCTGGCCTGAATGCAGCTTGGCAGCCCAGGGGGCTGCCGCTGCTCAGAACGTCGACAATCCCAGCGCGGCCCGGAAGCGGTTCTTGACGTACACGCCGTCGCGCGGCGGCAGCGCTCGCGGCGGTTCGTCCGGATTGATGAACACCTGGGCGAAGGCGACGCCACGACGCGCCATCACGCGCTCGGCGACCTCGCCCGCCCTGCCCGTTTCCCTGACGGCAAACGCGTCTTTGATGCCGAACCCCTGCGCCACGGCCACCAGGTCCGTTCCCAGGCTGGTATGGCTGCGCTGCATGCCGGTCTCGCCGAAATGGCCGTTGTCCAGCACCACGATGGTCAGGTTCCTGGGCTGCTTGGCGCCGACGGTGCCCAGCGTGCCCACGCCCATCAACTGTTCGCCGTCGCCCGTGATGACGAGCACGGGCCGGTCGGGTTGCGCAAGCGCCAGGCCCAAGCCCAGCGCCACGGCGCCGCCCATGGCGCCCCACAGATAGAAATTCTGGTCCCGGTCCCCCGCGGCAAAAACGTCATAGGACGGAGACCCCAGGCCCGAGACGATCCGCGCGTCGGGCGACGCCGCGATCAGTTGCGACACGAAGGCGCGGCGGTCCACGGCGCCCGAAGCATTCAAGGTGGTCGACATCAGTTGCGCTCCCACTTCTTACGTCCAATCAAGGTTTGCGACAGCAGGACAGCCACCTGCTCGCCGGCCAGAAATGCGGAGTCGGCAGCGGCACTGACGATCTCTCCGACCTCGTCGGGGTTCGACGCCCGCAGCACCGTGATGCCCATCAGCTCAAGCGCCTGCTGGGTCGTCTTGCCCATCGGCCCTTGCCAGGGATTGAATTCCGCGTACTCGCCCCGCATCGTCACCAGCGTGAGAAAGGGAAAGTTGCAGCTGCGCAGCAGCGAGAACATGTTCACGCAATTGCCCACGCCACTGCTTTGCATCAGCAGCGCGGCACGCTGGCCGCCCAGCCACGCGCCACTGACGACGGCGACGCCCTCTTCTTCGGTGGTCAGGACTACGTCGGTGATTTCCGGATCTAGCTGCGCCTGCCGGATGGCATAGGAATGGCCGGCGTCCGGCACGTAGGCGATCTGGCGGATGCCGCCGGCTTTCAGCGCGTCGAACGCGGCTTGCTGCCAGGCAGGCGCCTCGGTGGAGGTGGTAGACATGTGTGGATTTCCCGGTGGCTAAGTGCTGCGAGGCATCTTATATCGCTATAGAATCGCCAACTAAATAGAATTTCGTGATGGAAATCATCAGCCTTGCGCATACCCGGAGCCGCGGATGGACTTGAAGCAACTGAAGGCGTTTGTGACCGTGGCCGAGACCGGCAGCGTGACCAGCGCCGCCCGCCTGCTGAACATCGTGCAGCCGGCGGTTTCCCGGCAATTGAAGCTGCTGGAAGACGATATCGGCACGCCGCTCTTCACGCGCGGCCGGCTCGGCATGGAACTGACGGACGCCGGCAAGACGCTCGAGGATTACGCCCGCCGAGCCCTGAACGAACTGGACCGCGCCCGCGCCGAGATCCGGCCGTCCAGCGGCACGGTGGGCGGCATCGTCACGGTGGGCCTCTTGCCCAGCACGGCCGACATGCTGTCCAGCGCGCTGCTGTCCGCGGTGGCGGCCCACTATCCCGGCATCCGCCTGCGGCTGACGTCGGGGTATGCCGGACACCTGCAGTCGTGGCTGGAGACCGGCGACGTGGACATCGCGTTGCTGTACGAGTCCAAGCAAAATCCCGCGCTGAAGTTCCGCACCTTGCTGGAAGAGAGCCTGTGGTTCGTGGGGCCGCCGGACAGCGGACTCGATACCCGCACGCCCGTTCGCATGGCCGACATCATCGGCCGGCCGCTTGTGCTGCCGGGCGCGCCGCATGGATTGCGCTCGCTGGTCGAACAGGCCGCGCGCACGCAAGAGACCGAGCTGCACATCGTGGCCGAGACCAATGCGATGAGCGTGCAAAAGCGCCTGGTGCTGGACGGCCATGGCTACACCATCCTGCCCTCGATTGCCGTGGCCGACGACGTGGATCGCGCAATCCTGGCTGCTGCCTCGGTCGTGGATCCGCTGCTGGTGCGGCGCATCGTGCTGGCGCAACCCGCCACCCGTCCCATCGCCAATTCCGTGCATTGCGTCATGAACGAATTGATCCAATGCGCCCGCGATGCGGTGCGCAGCGCGCGCTGGCCTTCCGCCCGCTGGTTGGCCAGGTAGCCAACTGGTCCGCCAACCAGATCGCGCGCCGGCCGCGCCATCTCCCGCCGTGATGAAACCCATCACGAAATTCTATTTATTCGGCCTTTTCATAACGGATTAATCTGGGACACCTGACAGCGCTATCTGGCCGACATGTCCCCCCTGATTGATACCGAACTCCCCGCCGGCACAAGGACGGAAACCCGGCTGATCCCTGGTCCGGCCGGTCCGCTGGAATTGCTGATTGACCGCCCCGCCACGCCGCGCGTTGGCGTGGCGATCGTTACCCACCCGCAACCGCTGTTGGGCGGCACCGCTCGCCACAAGATCCCGCACAAACTTGCGCACGGCGTCCGGGACGCCGGATGGCTTGCAATACGGCCCAGCTTTCGGGGCGTGGGCGCCAGCGCCGGCGTGTATGACCACGGTCTGGGCGAAGCCGAAGACATCCTTGCCGTCGTGCATGCCGTGCGTGCCGAGTCCCCCGATACGCCACTGGCGCTCATCGGCTTTTCATTCGGCGCTTACGCACTGGCCCACGCGATTCGCGCGCTGACCGACCAGAACGCCGCGCCTGCCGCCGCTATCCTGGCCGGGCTGCCGGTTGGCGCCGTCGAGGGCGACCGGGTCTACGACACGCCCCCCTTGCCCGCCGACGTGGTGCTGATCCATGGCGAATCGGACACGCAGGCGCCCTTGCAGCCGCTGCTGGCGTGGGCACGGCCCACCTCCCATCCGATCATCGTCGTCCCCGGCGCGGATCACTTCTTCAATCCTTCGCAGGGCCTGCTGCTGTCCCTGGTCCTTGCGCATCTTCCCAAGGAGGCCGCCAAGGCTCGTACAGATTGATCGCGGCGCCTTTTCACACCTCCCCGACACGCCATCGAGCAAGAGGGAGGGTTCAACAAGGAGACAAACATGCGCTTTCCCATCAAGCGTTGGGCGTGCGGCGCCCTCGCATCCGCGTTCAGCGCGGCCGTCATGGCGGCCGCGCCGTATCCGGACAAACCGATACGCCTCATCGTGCCGTGGCCCGCGGGCGGCTCGGCGGACACCATTGGCCGCTCGCTGGGCGATGCCTTGGGCAAGCGCCTGAATGCGACGGTCGTGGTCGAAAACGTGGCGGGCGCCTCCGGCACCATCGCAACCACCCAATTCGCCCGCGCCGCGCCGGACGGCTACACCCTCCTGCTGGCCAGCAGCTCGGCCAACGTCTCGGCGCCCAACCTGTATGCCAAGGTGCATTTCGACCCGATCAAGGACTTCACGCCGATAGGTGAAGTCGCGCTGGTGCCCAGCGTGCTCATCGTCCCCGAGAATTCGCCGTTCAAGCGTCCGGCCGACATCGTCGCCGCGGCGCGCAAGCAACCCGGCAAACTGACCTACGGCTCCGGCGGCACCGGCAACTCGGGACATCTGTCGGGCGAACTGTTTCGCGCGATCAACAAGATCGAGGTCACGCATGTGCCGTACAAGGGCAACAACCCTGCCTTGACCGACCTGATGGGCGGACGCCTGGACTACATGTTCGACAACGGCGCGATTGGCCACATCCAGAGCCAGCGCGTCCGCGCATTGGCCGTCGCCTCAGACGCCCGGCTCAAGGCCATTCCCGGCGTGCCCACGTTCGAGGAACTGGGCATGGCGGGCATGCAACTGACCACGTGGTTCGGCCTGGCGGCGCCGGCCGGTACGCCCGCGCCCATCGTGGACAAGCTGAGCAGCGCCCTGAACGCCGTGATGTCCGATCCCGCCTATTCGCAACGGCTCATCGCCATGGGCGCGGAACTGCGGCAAAGCACGCCCGCGGCCTTCACGGCGTTCTGGGCAGAAGAACTGGACCGCTACCGCCAGCTCATCCAGTCCGCAGGCATTCAGGTCAACTGACACGTCATGGCGCATGGCAGCCAATCAAGGAGACAAGCATGAAAGCAAACGCATTTCAGCGGATTCTGTTTGCCGGGGCGCTGGCCCTGGCGGCCGGCGCGTCGCACGCCGCGTGGCCGGACGACCGTCCGATCGAACTGGTGGTGGGTTTCGCGCCCGGCGGCGGCACGGACGTGATGGCGCGGCTGGTGGCCCAGCATATGGAAAAGCGCCTGGGCGACAAGACCCGGATCATCGTCATCAACAAACCCGGGGCCGGCGGCGAGATCGCCGTGCGCTACGTCGCAGCGGCCAAACCCGACGGCTACACGCTGGGCATGATCAACGCGCCCGGCTTCGTGTATCTGCCGGTCAGCAAGGGCGCGAAGTACAAGCCCGACGACATCCGGCTCATCGCCCGGCTGGTCGACGACCCGCTGCTCTTTATCAAGCGACGCGGATCGAAAGCGCCGGACGACCTGCCGGCGCTCGTCACAAAGCTGAAGCAATCGCCCGAATCGCTGTCCTTCGGCCATAGCGGCGACGGCACCACCGGGCATCTGGCGCTGATGGACATGGAGCGCAGCCAGAACGTGCGCGGCACCAGCGTGCCGTTCAAGGGCGGCGGCGACATCCGTCTGGGCATCCTGGGAGATCACATCGACTACGGCTTGATTACCGTGAGCGAGGTGCCGGAACTGGTCGACCCGAAAGGCCCCTTCGAGGCCATCGCCATCGCCAGCGACAACCGCCACAACAACATCCCCACCGCAGCGGAATCCGGGGTGACGCTGCGGTATTCGTCCGAGCGCGGCATGGGCGGCCCGGCGACGTTGCCGGACGCCATCCGCGACAAGCTGGAACAGGCGCTTCAAGACACCCTCAAAGATCCCGCCTTCCTGGCGGCATCGGGGCGCGACGCGGCGGTGCTGGCCTTTCAGCCGGGCGAGGAATGGCGGGCCAGCCTGGCCCGGCAGACACAAGCCTTCCAGCAAGAGGCCGCCGCGAAAAAGTAGGCGCCTGATGCCAGGCAGCGCCTGCCGCGCCGCCTGGCTTCACCCTTCCGGACGCCGCTTGCGATGCGTCTTTTCAAGCCACTGCACCGCCACCTCGACCAGCGGGTGAAAGCGCGCCGCATTCCACGCGAGCGCGGCAGTGACCACCATGACCTTCTCCTTCAACGGCCGGATGACGACGTTCGCGGGCGCCAGCTTCTTCATGGACGCCGGCACCAGCGCGACGCCCTGGCCACATCCCACATAGGCGACCTGCGAGGCCACCGACCGCACCTCGTGCAGCACGCGGGGCGTAAAGCCGTGCGCGCGGCAGATCGCGGTGAGCATGTCGAAGTACACCGGGCTGACCTGCCTGGACGACATCACAAGCTGCTCCGCCGCCAACGACTGAAGGCGCACGCGAGGCAGCGCCGCCAGCTTGTGGTCGTCAGGGAGCGCCACGGCCAGCCGGTCCTCAGTCAACGGCAGCGTCGAGATGCCCTCGCCGACGTCGCCATCGATGCGCACGAACGCCATGTCCAGTTCCCCCGACAGCAACGCCGGCACGGCCTCGACGCTGTCGATCTCCCGCACGAAGACCGTCAGGCTCGGGTGCGCCCGCTTCAGTTCATTGAGCAGCGGCGGCACGGTGTCCAGCATTGCCGAGGTGATCGCGCCCAGATGCAGCACGCCCGACTGGCCGGACGCAACTTCCCGCACGACGCGCTCCAGGTGTTCCACCTGACCGGCAAACTGACGCACCGCGGGCAGGATCGCCGCGCCCGCCGCCGACAGCTGCGTGCCCCGGCGCGACCGTTCGAAGAGTTGAAGTTTCAACGATTGTTCCAGCACCTTGATCTGCTCGGTCAGCGGCGGCTGCGACATGCCCAGGCGCACCGCCGCCCGTCCGAAATGCCGTTCCTCGGCCACCGCCAGAAACATCCAGAGTTGCCGTATCAGCCTGAAGTCGATCGTGCTCATGCCCTGCCCTCGTTGCCGGTTGCGCGCTGACGCGCTGATCCTGAAACCGTATCACAGAGATACTTGAAAACGAATTTATCTATCAAGAAGCGCTTCCCATAATGAAGCCTTCACTCAGGAGGTTTCCCCCATGTCCCAAGCATCCACGCTCGACCGCCTTGCCTCGCTGGATACCAATACCGTCTCGGACGCCCTGGACTTTCTGGGACTGCCCGGCGCCACCTATGGCCTGCGGCCGCTGTGGGACTGCCCGAAGATCGTGGGCCGCGCCAGCACCATCCAACTGGGCCCCAAGACGGACGCCAAGCCGGCCGTGCATCTGATCTCTCCCGTCATCGACGCCGTGCAGACCGGCGACCGCGTGCTGGTCATCGCCGGCGGCGCCGAGGGCATTTCCTGCTGGGGCGACATCCTGGCCAACGCGGCGCGCGCCAAACATGTGCGCGGATCGGTCATCGACGGCCTGAGCCGCGACATCGAAGGCAGTGAATCGATCGGGTATCCCGTCTATGGACGCGGCATAACGATGATCAGCGCCCGCAACCGCGTGATCCAGATCGATGCCGGCAAGCCCGTGCAGATGGCCGGCGTCACGGTGCACGAAGACGATTACGTCATCGCGGATCGCTGCGGCGCCGTGTTCGTGCTGGCCGCCCGGATCGATGAAGTGCTGGATCTGGCCGAACGCATTGCAAAGCGGCAGGACGGCATGGTCGCCGCCGTGCGCGCCGGCCGCTCGGTCGCCGAGGTCATGCACGACAAGGAATTCGAAGCCATCCACGCGAAGTGATCCGACGCGCCCTCATTGCCCAATCACCAAAGGAACGACGATGACAAACCCCAAGAAAGCCGCCGCACACGACCAGGAGCTGGTCGCCCTTTTTGAAGGACTGGATACGCCAGGCGTGTCCGACGCCATGGACAAGCTCGGCCTGCACGGCCAGGCGCTGGGCATCATGCCGCTGGACAACTATGCGCGTCCGATCGTCGGCCCCGCCTTCACGGTCAAGTACGTTCCCGCCGCGACGCCCGCCGGCACCGTCGGCGACTTCATCGATGACGTCGCCGAAGGCGACATCGTGGTGATCGACAACGATGGCCGTACCGACTGCACGGTGTGGGGCGACATCATGACGCAATACGCCGGCCTGCGCGGGATCGCCGGCACCGTCATTGACGGCGTGTGCCGCGACGTGGGCAAGGCGCTGGGCGACGGCTATCCGGTTTTCAGCGCCGGCCGCTTCATGCGCACCGGCAAGGACCGGGTGGAGGTGGAGTCCGTGAATACCACCGTCGCGGTGGGCACAGTACGCGTGGCTGCGCGTGACATCGTGGTGGCCGACGCCAACGGCGTAGTGATCGTGCCGCGCGAGCGCGCCCGTGAAGTCGCCGAGACCGCGCGCAAGATCGAATCCGTGGAGGCCGCGATCCGCGAGCGCATCAGCCAGGGCGCGACCATCCGCGAAGCGCGCGCCGCGCTGGGCTACCACCTGCTGCAACGAAAAGCCTGATTGTTTTTTTAATGTACTTTGTACGTGAAAAACCTAGGGTAAACACCTTCTTTCGCCGCGTAAATTGCCGATCTATAAACACGTATTGTTTTTTTAATGTGTTTTTAAGATGAAAATCGCACTGATTGGATGTGGCGAGGTTGGCCATTGCTACACCCGGGCCTGGATCGCCGCAGGACATCGCATCGTCGGCATCTGCGACCTGCGCTCGGACGCAGAAATGGCGGATCGCGCCAAGGCCGCAGACGCGGCCTTGCATGCCGAACCGGGCGCCTGGCTGGCCGAGGCCGACGTCGTGGTCTCGGCCGTGTACGGCTACAGCGCGGCGGAAGTCGCCGCGCAGGCCTTTCCCCATATGCGCGCCGGCGCCGTCTACGCGGATTTCACCACCGCCAGCGCGCCCGACATGCAGAAAGCGGCCGCCGCCGCTGCCGCGAGCGCCGACCCCTTTATGGACGTGGCCATCATGGGCGCCATCGCCCTGCTGGCCGAAAAGACGCCCCTGCTATGCGCCGGCGAAGGCGCGGCCGTGGTGACGGCGCTGGGCGAAAGCGCGGGCGCCACGGTCCGGATCATTGAAGGCAAGCCCGGCGACGCGGTGCGCTTGAAGCTTCTGCGCAGCATCATGACCAAAGGCATGGAAAGCCTGGCCGTCGAATGCCTGGTGGCCGCCGAGCGCATGGGCCTGCGCGAGTCGCTGTACGAAGTGCTGGCCGACATCGACCGCACACCGTTGACGGCGTTCATGGACTCGTTCGTGCGTTCGCACGCGCTGCATGCGCCGCGCCGGCTTGCCGAAGTGCGCGAAGCGCGCGACCAGCTACATGAAGCGGGTCTTCAGCCCCTGGTCCTGGATGGCGTCGAACAGCTTTTTGCGCGCCCCACCCGCGGCATCGAGGCCGCGCGCGCCAAGGGCGAAGCCCCGGCGCCCGACACGGTCGAGGCGCGCCTGGCCTGGCTGACCACGCTGGCCCGCCAGTCCTGACACCCCACCGTGCCATAGAGCGCGGACCGAATCCGCATAACACTTCGTGAGGAAGACAATGAAGCTGTTCAAACAACTGCTGGCCGCCACGCTCGTGCTGGGCTGCGCCACTGCCCACGCCGCCGACCTGGGCAAGGCCCCCATCACGCTGATCTCGCCGTTCCCGCCCGGTGGCGGCACGGACACCCTGACGCGCATGATCGGCAGCGCGATCAGCCAGGACGCCGGCTGGAACATCGTCGTCGAGAACAAGCCCGGCGCCGGCGGCAACCTCGCGCTGGACGCCACGGCGCGCGCCCAACCCGACGGCCACACGCTGGTCATGGCGCAAACCGACAACGTCGTGCTGAACCCCTGGCTCTACAGCAAGCTCAGCTACGACACCTTCAAGGACTTCAAGCCCGTCGGCCCCGTGGCCTCGTCGCCCAGCGTCTTCGTCGTGGTGCCCGATTCTCCGTTCAAGACCATCGCCGACGTCGTCAAAGCCGCGCAGGCGCGTCCCAACCAGGTTTCACTCGGCATTCCCGGCATCGGCGGCACGGGCGACCTGACCGGGTACCTGTGGCGCAAGGCAGCCAATATGGAGCTGATGCACGTGCCGTACCGCGGCTGGAGCCAGGCGTTCCCCGATCTGGCCAGCGGCCGGATCGACATTTACGTCGGCTCCGTCGCGTCGCTGCTGCCGCAGATCCGCGGCGGCAAGGTGCGCGCGCTGGGTGTCGTCGCCAGCGAACGTTCGCCCGCCCTGCCCGACGTGCCGACCTTTCCCGAAAGCGGTTTTCCGACCATCAACCAGTCGATCTGGTGGGGCCTGATGGCGCCGGGCAAGACGCCGGACAACGTGATCGCCGCGCTGAACAGCGAGCTGCAGAAGGTGCAATCGAACCCCGAATTGATCAAGAAGCTTGAGGACGCCGGCTACAGCGTGCTGAAGGGCTCGCCCGAAGACCTGGCGCGCCGCCACCGCACGGACCACGACGCCTTCGGCAAGGTCGTGCAGGAAGCCGGCATTCCCAAGCAGTGAACCCGATTTGTAGATATCCCGCTATCAGGAGCAGTGATGACAGGTTTTGAAATCCACGCCCGCCAGCGCGCGGTCAGCAAGGAACTGGTCGATAAATTCCTCAAGGTGCCGGTCGCCAACGTCAGCGACTGCATGTCGCGCATGACGGCCGGCGGCGCGCGCCTGCGCCCCATGCACCGGGAAGGTGTGCTGTGCGGCGCGGCTCTGACGGTCAAGGCCCGTCCTGGTGACAACCTGATGCTGCACTACGCCATCGACAGCGCCGAGCCAGGTGATGTGATCGTGGTCGATGCCGGCGGCGACCTGACCAACGCGATCATCGGCGAGATCATGACGACCTACGCCGAGTCGCGCGGCATCGCGGGCATCATCATCAACGGCGCCATCCGCGATTGCGGCACCATCCGCCGCAGCGCGTTTCCCGTCTATGCGGCCGGCGTCACGCACCGCGGCCCGTACAAGGACGGCCCGGGCGAAATCAACTGCGTGGTCGCGCTGGACGGCATGACCATTGCCCCGGGCGATCTGATCCTGGGCGACGACGACGGGCTGCTTGCAGTGCCGTACGAGCAGGCGCAAGCCATTTTTGAGGCCGCCGCCGCTAAGCACGACGTGGAAACCAAGATGCTGGCGGACATTGCCGCCGGCACGCTGGATACGTCGTGGGTCGACGCCCGTCTGCGCGCGTTGGGCTGCACGGGAGTCTGACCATGAGCGATGCGGCAGTCGGCAAGCCCCAGTTGCGCGTCGCGCGCCTGGATCTGTGGATCGATCCGGTGTTCGACGAGACGATTGCGCGGGACGCCACGCTGGACCTGCGCGTACTGCCGGCCGGCGGCGACGCCGAGACGGCGGCCGGCCT
>DMTA01000403.1 GCA_003454835.1 Achromobacter sp.
CGCGAGCCGCTGGAAGCCACCCGCACGGCCGCCGGCGAAGACGGCATGCGGGCGCTCGTCGTACCCACCGACGTATCCGACGAGCAGGCGGTCCGGGATCTCTTCGATACCGCCCAGCGCGAATACGGCCGTCTGGACGTGCTGTTCAACAATGCCGGACGGGGCGCGCCGGCCGTGCCGATCGAGGAATTGCCGGTTGCCGTGTGGCGCGAAGTCGTCGACACCAACCTGACTGGCATGTTCCTGTGCGCGCAAGCCGCGATCCGCATCATGAAGGCGCAAAACCCGCGAGGCGGCCGGATCATCAACAACGGCTCGATTTCCTCGCACGCGCCGCGGCCGTTTTCCATTGCCTACACTGCCACCAAGCACGCGGTGACCGGGCTGACCAAGTCGATTTCGCTGGATTGCAGGGCGTACAACATTGCCTGCGGCCAGATCGATATCGGCAACGCCGCTACGGAAATGACCGAGCGTATGGCCGCCGGCATCCTGCAGGCCGACGGCAGCACCAAGGTGGAGCCGCGCATGGACGTTGCGCATGTGGCGCAGGCGGTGGCCGCAATGGCGCGTCTGCCGTTGGACGCCAATGTGCAGTTCATGACGCTCATGGCCACCAACATGCCGTTCGTGGGCCGGGGCTGAGCCTTCCTTTTGGAAACGAAACCGCCGGCACACGCGTGCCGGCGTTTTTGCGTTTATCCCCTGGCGCCCGCCGGACGCCCTCCGCTTAGCGCGAGGCCTGCGCCAGCAGCTGCTTGGGCGGGGTATCCAGATAGGCGCGGGCGCCCAGGTAACGCTTGGACCAGTAGGCCGTCTTCATGTCGTCGACGCGCACCTTGGTGCCGCGGCGGGGGGCATGGACGAACTTGTTCTGGCCAATATAGATGCCGACGTGCGAGGTGACGCCGCGTCCGCGGGTGGCGAAGAACACCAGATCGCCGGGACGCAGTTCCTTCTTGGCGGAGACGGTCTTGCCTTCGCTGCGCTGGGCGCGCGCGGTGCGCGGCAGGTCCAGGCCGGCGATTTCGCGGAAGACATACAGGACGAGGCCGCTGCAATCGAAGCCGTCGGCGTCATCGCCGCCCCAGCTGTAGGGCGTGCCGATGGCCTCGAGGCCGGCCTGCACGACGCGCTCGCGCAGCGTCAGAACGGTGGGCTCTTGCGCCAGGCTTAAGCCGCTAAGGGTGGGGCGGGCTTGTTCGGCGGCCAGGGATGCCTGGGCGGCGCCGGGAATCCAGGAGAGCGTCAGGGCCAGCAGAGGCGCTGACAGGAATGCGGGGGTGCGGAATTGGGCAAAGCGATACTTTCGCGTGGGCGGCGTCATTACGTCACTTCAGAAATCGGAGTGGGCGGCATGGCTTTGCCTGAGAGGCAAGCCGGCGGAAAGGGGAGCGGTTTACAGGCGGAAAGCAAGAAACGCCTCAAGATTATAGTGTAATAATGTTTCATTACATTTGTAGTGCAATGCAGCATTATCAGCCGGCCACTGTTACGCCCCGCCCACCGCATCAGGTAACAAGCGCGCCGGGGAATGGCTCCTGCGTCAGCCGAAGTGTGAGATAACCACGACGGCGCGCCGGATGACATTTCATTGCCCAACGCCTCGGGCATAATCGACCGCATCGGCCCCCGGACTTGCCACCTCGCGCGGCCGATGCAGGCAAGACAGATAAGAAGGCGGAGTAAAGCTCAATGATGAACGCAGTACACCCTTTGTCGTCCATGAACCGGCCCGAGGCCCTGTCGTTTGAACCCTTCCAGGATGCGCTGTCCGCCGTCGACCGGCTGGCGGAAATCTATGCGCGCAACACGGCTTTCCTGCGTACCGCGTTCCGCGAGGTCCTGAAGGGCACGGGCAATGGCACCGCGCGATTCCGCGCCTACTACCCGGCCATCCGCATCGTCGTGGAAACCTACGATCCCATCGACACCCGGCTTTCCTATGGCCACGTGGCCGAACCGGGTTACTACCAGACCACCATCACGCAGCCGGTTCTGTTTCGCGATTACCTGATCGAGCAGATCGGCCAGTTGTTGCAGAACCATCGGGTTGCGGTCGAAGTGGGCGAGTCCGATTCCCCGATTCCGCTGCATTTCGCCTTTCCCGAGGGCGCCTATGTGGAAGGCGAGCACCTCGAGGCGCTCAAGCGGCCATTGCGCGACCTGTTCGACGTGCCCGACCTCGCGGTCACCGACGACGCCATCGTCAATGGGTCGTGGCGCGGCAAGGACGGCGAACCGAAGCCGCTCGCGCCGTTTACCGCGCAACGCGTGGACTATTCCCTGCACCGGCTGCAGCACTACACCTCGACGGCGCCGACACACTTCCAGAATTTCGTGCTGTTCACCAATTACCAGTTTTACGTCGACGAGTTCTGCGCCCGCGCCCGCGCCCTGATGGCCAGCGGCAACGAAGACTACGAAATGCTGGTCGAGCCCGGCAACCGCATCACACGCCGCGGTGAAAGCGGTCCTGGCGACGAGGCGCAGGCCGTGCGCCTGCCGCAGATGCCGGCGTATCACCTGGTGCGCGGCGATCACTCGGGCATCACGTTGGTCAACATCGGCGTCGGGCCGTCCAACGCCAAGACGATCACCGATCACATCGCCGTGCTGCGCCCGCATGCGTGGCTGATGCTGGGTCACTGCGCCGGCCTGCGAGATTCCCAGCGCCTGGGCGACTACGTCCTGGCACACGGTTATGTCCGCGAAGACCACGTGCTCGACGACGATCTGCCCACCTGGGTGCCCGTGCCGGCGCTGGCGGAAGTGCAGGTGGCGCTGGAGCAGGCGGTCGAAGAGGTGGCCGGGCTGTCCGGCTGGGACCTGAAGCGCATCATGCGCACGGGCACCGTGGCGACGATCGACAACCGCAACTGGGAATTGCGCGACCACGTTGATCTGGTGGAACGCTTCGCGCAGTCACGCGCGATTGCGCTGGACATGGAATCGGCCACGATCGCAGCCAACGGATTCCGCTTCCGGGTGCCTTACGGCACCTTGCTGTGCGTCTCCGACAAGCCGCTGCATGGCGAACTGAAACTGCCCGGCATGGCCAGCGCCTTTTACCGGCGTCAGGTGAACCAGCATCTGGAAATCGGCATCCGGGCGCTGGAGCGGCTGCGCGACATGCCGCCGGAGCGGCTGCATTCGCGCAAGCTGCGCACGTTCATGGAAACGGCGTTTCAATAAAGCGGCCGCTACCGGGAGGCCTCGGGGGCAGATCCGTCCCCGGCGCCCGGCCATTTTTCATGTCGGGGCCGATTGCGCTATTCTCGCGCGTTGCTCGGTAATCCCAGGGCGTTTGCGGACCGTTGCGCAAGCGCCATCCAGACGTGAAGGAACGCATTTTGGCACCATCGGAACACGATGATCGTCGCTCAGGCGGCACGCGCAACGCGCAGGCGGACAGGCCGTCCGAATTGCGGCGCACGCTGTCGGCGCGCCACCTGACCATGATCGCGGTGGGCGGGTCGATCGGCACGGGGCTATTCGTGGCATCGGGCGCGACCATCGCCACGGCCGGCCCCGGCGGCGCGCTGCTGGGCTATGTGCTGATCGGCATCATGGTCTATTTCCTGATGACCAGCCTGGGCGAGCTCGCCGCTGCCATGCCCGTGTCCGGCTCGTTCTCGACCTATGGGGCGCGCTACGTCGAAGACGGTTTCGGCTTCGCGCTCGGGTGGAACTATTGGTACAACTGGGCGGTTACGGTGGCGGTCGACCTGGTCGCGGCGCAGCTCGTCATGGCGTACTGGTTTCCCGACGTGCCTGGCTTTTATTGGAGCGCGTTGTTCCTGGCCATCACTTTCGGACTGAACGCCATGTCCGCCCGCGGCTTCGGCGAGGCGGAATTCTGGTTTGCGCTGATCAAGGTGATTGCCGTGCTGGCCTTCGTCGTCATGGGCGTGATGATGCTGCTGGGCATCATCCGGGGCGGCGAGACGGGCGGGCTGGCCAATTGGACGGTGGGCGACGCGCCCTTCGCGGGCGGTTTTGCCGCGCTCATCGGCGTGGCGATGGTCGTGGGCTTTTCGTTCCAGGGCACCGAACTGATCGGCATTGCCGCAGGAGAATCCAAGGATCCGGCCCGCAATCTGCCGCGCGCGGTGCGCCAGGTGTTCTGGCGCATTCTGCTGTTCTACGTGGCGGCGATCCTGGTCATTGGCCTCTTGATTCCTTATACCGACCCGCATCTGCTGCGCAACGATGTCAAGGACATCAGCGTCAGCCCGTTCGCGCTGATCTTCGAACGCGCGGGATTGTTGGGTGCGGCCTCCGTGATGAACGCCGTGGTGCTGACGTCGGTGCTGTCCGCCGGCAACTCCGGCATGTATGCGGCCACGCGCATGCTCTACAGCCTGGCCCGGGAAGGCAAGGCGCCGCAGATTTTCGGCCGGATTTCGCGCAGCGGCGTGCCCCTGTGGGCGCTACTGGCCACCACCACCGTCGCAGCGCTGTGCTTCTTCACCTTTCTTTTCAGCCCCGAAAAGGTCTATATCTGGCTGCTCAACACGTCAGGGATGACCGGGTTCATTGCGTGGCTGGGGATCGCCATCAGCCACTACCGCTTCCGCCGCGGGTATGTGAAACAGGGCAACAGCCTGGCGGATCTGCCGTACGTGTCCCCGTTCTTTCCGTTTGGTCCGATCTTTGCGTTCGTGCTGTGCCTGATCATCACGCTGGGCCAGAACTACCAGGCGTTCCTGGAGGACAAGATCCAGTGGGGCGGCGTGGTTGCCACCTATATCGGCATTCCGCTCTTCTTGCTGATCTGGGCCGGTTACCGCCTGACGCGCGGTTCGCGCTTTGTCAGCTATCGCGACATGCGCTTTCCGGACGCTCGCGCTCGCAGCGACTACCTGGATTCGGCGTTGCGGGGTGAGCCGGCGGCGGGCGAGGTCCGGTAACGGGTGGCCACGAAGCGGATGGCCGCCAGGCGGGGGTAGCAACCCCCGCGGGCGCCGCGCCGATTATTCGATGTTCTGAGCCTGCTCGCGCATCTGCTCGATCAGCAGCTTCAGGTCCATGGCGGCGCGGGTGACTTCCATGCTGCCCGCCTTGGAGCCCAGGGTGTTGGCTTCGCGGTTCATTTCCTGGAACAGGAAATCCAGGCGCTTGCCCGCGCTGCCGGCATTCTTCTTGCCAGCTGCGGGCTTGCCGCCGCCGTCGGACAGCAGGTGACGCAGTTCTTCCAGGTGCGAGCGCAGACGCGACAGTTCTTCGGCCACGTCGATGCGCAGGGCAAAGAGGTTGGCTTCCTGCGACAGGCGTTCGGACAGTTCCGCGCCGGAAATGTGGGTGAATCCGCCGGGGAAGGCAGACTCCACGCTCTCGCGCAGCTTGGCCGCCTGGCGCTCGCGGTGATCGGCCAGCAGTTGCGGCAGATGCGCCTGCACGATGTCCACGACGCGCGCAACGCCGTCGGCGCATTCGCGCATCATGCCGGCCAGGCGTTCGCCTTCGCGCTCGCGGCCTTCCTGAAGCTGGGTCAGGGCCTGCTGCGCGGCCTGCAGGCACGCGGCGCCCCAGATCTGCGGATCCAGGGCGTCATTGCCACGCTGGCCGGGCCAGTTGAACAGTTCAGCCAGTCTCGGGGAGGCGATGTCCGGAATGATGCGGCGCGCGGCCTGCAGCTGTTCGGCCAGGCTGTCGAGCCAGGCGGGATCCAGCTTGGACAGGTCGGCGCTGGCCGCCCGGGTGAAGGACACGCGGATTTCGACCTTGCCGCGGGCCAGGTTGGTGGTCAGCAGCTCGCGCAGGGGCGTTTCCACGTGGCGCAGTTCGTCGGGCAGGCGGAAATACAGGTCGAGAAAGCGGCTGTTGACGCTGCGCAGTTCTATGGCGAGAGTGCCTTGTTCTAAGTCTGCTCGGGCGTTGCCGAAGGCGGTCATGCTGCGGATCATGGTGTGCGTGTCCTGGTGATTCTTGGAATAGGAGCCGGTTGCGCCGGGGCCCGCGGCGCCCAGGTTCTGGGCAGCGGGTCTGTGTTTTCAACCGGATACATCGCGGCAGGATACTCCAAGCGTGATTGTCCCGTGGCGCCTGCCCGTACAATGCCGCGAATCGAAGCCAAGTCTGGAGCCTGTTGTGACCACCATCCCCACCAATGCCCGGCCGTCGGGCCGCGCCGCCGACCAATTGCGTCCGTTCAGCCTGGAGCGCGGCTTCACGCGTTACGCCGAAGGCTCCGTGCTGGTGAAGGCGGGCGATACCCATGTGCTTTGCACGGCAAGCGTCCTGGACAAGGTACCGCCTTTTCTGAAGGGCAAGGGCGAAGGCTGGGTAACGGCTGAATACGGCATGTTGCCGCGGGCCACGCACACGCGCGGCGACCGCGAGGCCGCCCGCGGCAAGCAGAGCGGCCGCACGCAGGAGATCCAACGCCTGATCGGACGCAGCCTGCGGGCGGTGTTCGACATGAAGGCGCTGGGCGAACGCACGCTGCATCTCGATTGCGACGTGTTGCAGGCCGACGGCGGCACGCGCTGCGCCAGCATCACGGGC
>DMTA01000143.1 GCA_003454835.1 Achromobacter sp.
CGGCCAGGCCTACGCCCAACTGCCCGCGCCGCAGCAGGCCGCGCTGCGCGAATCGCTCAAGGCCGAATACCGCGCCAATCGCAGCGACGCCGCGACCGACACGCTGACCATCACGCCGCGCCGCGCGAAGGCCATCGAGCAGACGGCGGCCTACTACGACCAGCTGTTCTCAGACGCGCCCGCCCTGCAAGGCAGCCGCGAGAGCTTCGCCATGAAGGAAAACACGCTGCCCGACGCCAGGCGCCGCACGCAGCTGACGCATTTCTTCTTCTGGACGGCCTGGGCGGCAGCCACCGAACGCGAAGGCATGCCGGTCACCTACACCAACAACTGGCCGCACGAACCGCTGATCGGCAACCAGCCCAGCGCCGAAAACGTCATGTGGTCCATCATCAGCGTCGTCGTGCTGCTGGCGGGCATCGGCTTCCTGGTCTGGGCCTGGGCCTTCATGCGCGGCCAGGAAGAAGAAGAGCCGCAAGCGCCCGCGCGCGATCCGCTCACCGCCTTTGCCCTGACGCCCTCGCAGCGTGCCCTGGGCAAGTACCTGTTCCTGGTCGTGGCGCTGTTCGGCTTCCAGGTGCTGCTGGGCGGTTTCACCGCGCACTACACCGTTGAAGGACAGAAGTTCTATGGCGTCGACGTCTCGCAGTGGTTTCCGTATTCGCTGGTGCGCACCTGGCATATTCAGGCCGCCCTGTTCTGGATCGCAACGGGCTTTCTGGCCGCCGGCCTGTTCCTGGCCCCGCTGATCAACGGCGGACGCGATCCCAAGTTCCAGAAGGTCGGCGTCGACATCCTGTTCTGGGCGCTGGTGCTGGTCGTGGTCGGCTCGTTTACCGGCAACTACCTGGCCATCGCGCAGATCATGCCGCCCGAGCTGAACTTCTGGCTGGGCCACCAGGGCTATGAATACGTCGACCTGGGCCGTCTGTGGCAGATCGGCAAGTTCGCCGGCATCTGCTTCTGGCTGGTGCTGATGCTGCGCGGCATCGTGCCCGCGCTGCGCACGCCGGGCGGCGACAAAAACCTGCTGGCGCTGCTGACGGCCTCGGTCGGCGCCATCGGTCTTTTCTACGGCGCCGGTTTCTTCTACGGCGAGCGCACGCACCTGACCATCATGGAGTACTGGCGCTGGTGGATCGTCCACCTGTGGGTCGAAGGCTTCTTCGAAGTGTTCGCCACCACGGCGCTGGCCTTCATCTTCTCGACCCTGGGTCTGGTGTCGCGCCGCATGGCCACCACCGCCAGCCTGGCCTCGGCCTCGCTCTTCATGCTGGGAGGCATTCCCGGCACGTTCCACCACCTGTATTTCGCGGGCACGACCACGCCCGTGATGGCCGTCGGCGCCAGCTTCTCGGCGCTGGAAGTCGTGCCGTTGATCGTGCTGGGCTACGAAGCCTGGGAAAACTGGCGCCTGAAGACCCGCGCCGCGTGGATGGACAACCTGAAGTGGCCGCTGATGTGCTTCGTGGCCGTGGCCTTCTGGAACATGCTGGGCGCCGGTGTGTTCGGCTTCATGATCAACCCGCCGATCTCGCTGTATTACATCCAGGGCCTGAACACCACGCCGGTGCACGCGCACGCCGCGCTGTTCGGGGTGTACGGCTTCCTGGCGCTGGGATTCACGCTGCTGGTGCTGCGCTACATCCGTCCGCAATACGCGCTGAACCCGGGCCTGATGAAGCTGGCGTTCTGGGGCATGAACATCGGCCTCGTGCTGATGATCTTCACCAGCCTGTTGCCGGTGGGCCTGATCCAGTTCTATGCCAGCGTCAGCGAAGGCATGTGGTACGCCCGCAGCGAAGCCTTCATGCAGCAGGACCTGCTCAAGACCCTGCGCTGGGGCCGCACATTCGGCGACGTGGTGTTCCTGCTGGGCGCGCTTGCGATGGTCATGCAGGTGATTCTGGGCCTGCTCAGCAGCAAGCCCGCGCTGGTCGAACCGCGGCTGACACCCAAGGCCGCGCGCGGCTGATCCAGGCGCCTTCGCGACTTTGCGCCAGCGCAACGTTGCGAAGGCGGCCTCCCGGTCAAATGGAAGCCAAGCCCGCGCCGGTTCGGCGCGGGCGCTTCGGAGAAACTCCGCATGCGCTTCCTGCCGATCGCCGCCGCCCTTTCAATGTTGTTGACCGCTTGCGGGCCCGCAGACCGGGCCCGCTTTGCATTGCCGGAACTGACGCGGCTGCCGCCCGGTGAAGTCACCCATCAGCCTCCCGGTGATGCCCTGCGTAACGGTTATCCCGTCACGCCCGCGCCAATCACCACGCGGCATCCACGCGGCGTCGCCATCATGACGCGGCAAGTCAGCCAGGCGGAATACGCGGCGTGCGTGGCCGCCGGCGCCTGCAAACCGCTGGACGCGGAACACCGCAAGGACAACTCTCCCGATCTGCCCGCCACGGGCATCAGTTGGTCGGATGCCTCGGCCTACGCGGCCTGGCTGTCCGGGTCGACAGGTCAGCGCTATCGCTTGCCGCGCTACGCAGAATGGATCTACGCGGCGGGCGAGGCGTATCGCGAAGAAACGCCGCCTGCGGCCTTGCAGGACAACAACCAGAATCCGAATGATCCCGCGCAGCGCTGGCTAGCGGAATACGAACAGGAACGCCGCCGCAGCGGGCAGGGCGCCGAAACCGCGGTGCGGCCGTTCGGTCATTACGGCGCCAACGCGGCGGGTTTGAAGGACATGGCGGGCAGCGTATGGGATTGGACCTCGGACTGCCATTCTCGCCGCGTGCTGGACGCGGGAACGGGAGCGGAGTCGCCGCAAGACGCCGACCTCAGCCGCAACTGCGGCATCCGCGTCGCAGCGGGGCGGCACATCGCGTATCTGCCGGATTTCATCCGCGACCCCAAGAGCGGCGCCTGTTCAGTCGGCGTGCCGCCTGCGAACCTGGGATTGCGGCTGGTGCTGGAAGAGGGGTAGGTCGCACAGGCGGCACTGCAGTCGCGGCACTGCAGTCGCGGCGGATGCGGGCAGTGAGCCCGCCTTCGCCAACGCTAGTGCGCGGCCAGTTCAGCGGCAGTGCGATCGCCGGCCGTATGACCGGCAGCCGCACGATCGGCGGCCGTACGAGCGGCGCCTTTTATTTTCATGGCGGCGTCGGCATCCGTTGCCGGCGAGCCGCTGCGGCACGACAGGCACGACGCGCAGTCCATGGCGGGCTGCGCGTTTTCGGACAGCCGGGTCAGCGCCGCGGGCGACCGCAGCACAATACGCTTGCGGCCGCTGCTGACGATGCCGCGCTGTTTCCAGTCGCTGAGCAGGCGGCTGACCGTATGCAGCGTGGTGCCGGTCATCTCGGCCACGTCCTGACGCGTGATGGGAAAGCTGATGCCGATGCCGTCGTGCGTGGGCTGTCCGGATTGCTGGACCAGCCTCAGGATGGCGCGCGCGACGCGTTGCTCGACTTCGTCGGTGGACAATTCCTGGATGCGGATGTGCGCGTCCTGCAGGCGTTGTCCCATCGTCTGCAGCGCGATCGCCCCCAACTGCGGGTGGCTGGCCATGAAGCCTTCCCAGGCTTGCGCCGGCCACGCCAGGCAGACGCTTTCCTGCACGGCCAGCACGCTGGCCGGATAACAGGACTGCCGCATCGCGCAAGCCAAGCCAAACATATCGCCCGGATTGACATATCTCACGACAACTTGGTCGCCTTCCGATGTAATTTGTGTGACCTTGAGGCAGCCGTGCAGCAACACGAAGAAATGAGCGCCTTCCGCACCTTGACGGTAGGCGGCTTCGCCGGCCTCAAGACGGCATGGAACGGCGTCTTTCAGCGCGGCGTCAAGCTGCTTATCGGACAAAGGCCTGAACAGATCCAGGTTGCGCAGCAGGGCATGGCATAAGGGCGATGGCATGGCGGTCCGCATTTGGGCGTGGAGAAATTTTCCACGCGTCGATGGTGACACCTGGGGATCACCCTGACAACTTATGGGCGCCCGCAGGGTTATCCCGAATTTGCGCTACAGCAAAGAACGCGATCGCTCGCGGTTCTTCAATGGAGGTGCCGACAGACTCGGCTTTGAAGAAACCGAAAGAGGAGTAGCACATGAACGCCTTGCGCCCCACCTTGCTTGCCGCCGCCCTGATGTTCTCGATGGCAGGCGGTCTGGCTTCCGCCCAGAATGCGGACACGCTGCCGCGCGCCAAGGTCACGCTGGTTGCCCCGCCGATGGTCCATCCGCATGAGCAGGTGGCCAAGTCGGGACCCAAGGTCGTCGAATTCACCATGACCATCGAAGAAAAGAAAATGGTCATCGACGGTAAGGGCACCACGCTGCAGGCCATGACTTTCAACGGATCCATGCCCGGCCCCACGATGGTCGTGCACGAGGGCGATTACGTGGAGCTGACCCTGGTCAATCCCAAGACCAACGCGATGCCGCACAACGTCGACTTCCACGCCGCGACGGGCGCACTGGGCGGCGCCAAGCTCACCAACGTGAACCCTGGCGAACAGGCCACGCTGCGCTTCAAGGCCGATCGCGCCGGCACCTTCGTCTATCACTGTGCGCCTGAAGGCATGGTGCCGTGGCACGTGGTGGCTGGCATGAGCGGCACGATCATGGTGCTGCCCCGCGAAGGCCTGAAGGACCCGCAGGGCAAATCGCTCAAGTACGACCGCGTCTACACGATCGGCGAGTTCGACCTGTACATCCCCAAAGACGCCAATGGCAAGTACAAAGACTACGCGACCCTCGCCGAAAGCTACGGCGACACGGTCGAAGTCATGCGCAAGCTGACCCCGTCGCACATTGTCTTCAACGGCAAGGTCGGCGCACTGACAGGCGAAAACGCGCTCACCGCCAAAGTCGGCGAAACCGTGCTGCTTATCCATTCGCAAGCCAACCGCGACACGCGGCCGCACCTGATCGGCGGTCACGGCGACTGGGTCTGGGAAACCGGCAAGTTCAACAACCCGCCTGAGAAGGACCTGGAAACCTGGTTCATTCGCGGCGGCTCCGCGGGCGCGGCGTTGTACACGTTCAAGCAGCCGGGCGTGTACGCCTACCTGAACCACAACCTGATCGAAGCCTTTGAATTGGGCGCGGCCGGGCACATCAAGGTCGAGGGCAAGTGGAACGACGACCTGATGAAGCAGATCAAGGCGCCCAGTCCCATCCCGCAGTAATGGCCGGACGGCAAGACGCGCGTGGCGCGTCTTGCCGGGTTGTTCCCATCTGTTCCCACCGTCATCCTGGAATTCCCGCCATGCCCAAATTTGCCCGACTCATATTTGCCCTTGCGCTGACGGGCATACCCGTCCAGCACGCGGCGGCCGACACCGTCGCCGCCGTCAATCCCGCCGGCGAAAAACTCTACAAGTCTGCCTGTGTCGTCTGCCATGCCAGCGGCGTGGCCAATGCCCCCAAGCTGGGCGACAAAGTGGCCTGGACGCCATTCCTGGCGCAGGGCACGGATGCGCTGATGGTCACCGTGCTGAAAGGCAAGGGCGCCATGCCGCCGCGCGGCGGTTCGGCCGCAGACGACGCCACGCTGCGCGCAGCCGTGGAATACATGATGGCCGCGGCGCAATAGCGCGGCCAATGCGCGCGGCAAACCTGCCGGATGGCGCTACACGCGCCGCGCCAGCAAAGCCCACACGCCGGCGGCCGACAGCAGCGCGCCGCCGCCCA
>DMTA01000357.1:0-427 GCA_003454835.1 Achromobacter sp.
CGCCGGTGCCGATGCCGCTGCCCGCGCCGCCCGCCATGGCTTCCAGCGCGGGTTCGCCGGCCTGGGCATGCGAGATGAACTTGGCTTGCGGATTCTTGCGCGGGTCCGAGTCGTACAGACCGCGTTGATCGGTCAGGATGACCAGCGTGTCGGCTTCGATCAGGTTGGTGACCAGCGCGCCCAGCGTGTCGTTGTCGCCCAGGCGGATTTCATCGGTCACGACCGTGTCGTTTTCATTCACGATGGGCACGACGCCCAGACGCAGCAGTGCAAACAGGGTGCTGCGCGCGTTCAGGTAGCGGTGGCGGTCGGCCAGGTCTTCGTGGGTCAGCAGGATCTGCGCGGTGCGAAGGCCGTGTTCCGCGAAGGCGGCCTCATAGGCCTGGCACAGTCCCATCTGGCCCACGGCCGCCGCAGCCTGCAGTTC
>DMTA01000357.1:474-6008 GCA_003454835.1 Achromobacter sp.
GGCCGCCGCAGCCTGCAGTTCGTGCATGACGGACGGGCGCTTGCGCCAGCCCAGGCGCGCCATGCCTTCGGCGATGGCGCCGCTGGACACCAGCACGATCTGCTTGCCCTGCTTGTGCAGGGCGGCGATCTGCGCGGCCCAGTGCGCGACCGCGGCGCGGTCCAGGCCTCGGCCTTCGTTGGTGACCAGCGACGAGCCGACTTTGGCGACGATGCGCTGGGCGTGGGTGACGACGGATACGGCGGGTGATTCAGCAGACATGATGGCGGCCGGCTGCGGCGAAAAAAAGCGTAATCGAAAGGACTGCGATTATGGCTTATTCGTTACCGCCGCGCGGCGCCGCCGGCTTGTCCGCGTCGGTGCGCGTGTCGTCGAAGCGAGGATCCGGCGCCACGTAGGTGCCTTCGGCCTGATCCTGCGCAAGCTGTTCCTTTTCGCGTTCGGCGTCCAGGTAGTCCTGCAGCGCGTAGATCAGGTCCTGCGTGCCTTCGCCCGACAGGCCCGAGATGCCGAATACCGGACCCGTCCAGCCGTAGAGTTCCAGGAAGCGGCGCTTGGTGTCCTCGGGGTCGGGCACCATGTCCAGCTTGTTCAGGATCAGCCAGCGCGGCTTGGCGGCCAGGTCGGCGTCATAGCGGCGCAGTTCCTCGACGATGGCGCGGGCGTCCGCGACGGCCTGCTCCACGGGATCGGCGTCCGGGTCCGGCGTGGACACGTCCACCAGGTGCAGCAGCACGCGGGTGCGCGCCAGATGGCGCAGGAACAGGTGGCCCAGGCCGGCGCCTTCGGAGGCGCCTTCGATCAGGCCGGGGATGTCTGCCACGACGAAGCTGCGCGACGGGGACGTGCGCACCACGCCCAGATTGGGATGCAGCGTGGTGAACGGGTAGTCGGCGATCTTCGGCTTGGCATTGGAAATGCGGGTGATCAGCGTCGACTTGCCCGCGTTTGGCAGGCCTAGCAGGCCCACGTCGGCCAGCACCTTCAGTTCCATGCGCAGATAGCGGTGCTCGCCTTCCTTGCCCGGCGTCCACTGCTTGGGCGCGCGGTTCACGCTGGACTTGAAATGGATGTTGCCCATGCCGCCCTGGCCGCCGGCGGCCAGCACGACTTTCTGTTCGTGCTTGTTCAGATCGAACAGCACTTCGCCGGTGTCGGCGTCATGGATGATCGTGCCCACCGGCACGCGCAGGGTGATGTCCGGAGCGGCTGCGCCGTATTGGTCCGAGCCGCGGCCGTTTTCGCCGTTCTTGGCGCGGTGCAGGCGCGCGTAGCGGAAGTCGATCAGCGTGTTGATGTTGCGATCGGCCACCGCGTAGATGGTGCCGCCGCGGCCGCCGTCGCCGCCGTCGGGACCGCCGCGGGGGATGAATTTTTCGCGGCGAAAGCTCGCCACGCCATTGCCGCCTTTGCCGGCGACCACTTCAATGGTGGCTTCGTCTACGAATTTCATGGTGTCTGCGCGTGTAGTGGGTGAGGGCGGGCGTCCATATCGGGAGCCGCCGGGAGGCAATCGAGAGCTTACTCGCCAATTGCCTTCAAACAAAAAAGCCCTGCCGCACGCGACAGGGCTTTTGCCGTTCAGGAAACGCGGCGGACCGCGTTCCAGATCGTATGCAACCGCGGACGTGAGGTCCGCGGGCTTGCCAACCGATTACTCGGCAGCGACGATCGAAACGGTCTGCTTGTTCAATGCGCCCTTGAAGCCGAATTGAACCTTGCCGTCAACCAGCGCGAACAGGGTGTGGTCCTTGCCCATGCCGACGTTCACGCCAGCGTGGAAGCGAGTACCGCGCTGACGCACGATGATCGAACCAGCGGGAATGAGTTCGCCGCCGAATGCCTTGACGCCCAGACGCTTCGATTCTGAGTCGCGTCCGTTCCGCGTAGAGCCGCCGCCCTTTTTCTGTGCCATGTTTAGCTCCTGCTAAGTGGTACCGAGTCGCTTCTTAAGCCGTGATGGCTTCGATGCGGATTTCGGTGTAGTTCTGACGGTGGCCCTGACGCTTCTGATAGTGCTTGCGACGGCGCATCTTGAAGATCTTGACCTTGTCGTGGCGGCCTTGCGCAAGAACCGTTGCCTTGACCACGGCGCCGGAGACGAGGGGCGTACCAACTTTCAGTTGGTCGCCTTCGCCCACGGACAGCACTTGGTCCAGGGTGATTTCTTGCCCAATGTCAGCCGGTATCTGTTCTATCTTGAGTTTTTCGCCAGCGGCAACGCGATACTGCTTGCCACCGGTTTTTACGACCGCGTACATGGGGTGTTCCTTAAATAGGTAAATGGGTTCGTTCGTGTGGCCTGCCCTGCTGGGCAAGGGTGCCGTGCTGAATAGCCTTTGCCGTTATCCGAAGAAGCCCGAAGATTCAGGGCTGGCAAAGCTGTCAGGCGGCGTACACGAACAACCGACGTAATTCGGCCATTGCTGACCGAATCCGAGATATTAGCCCGGGACTTTTGGAAAGTCAAAAAGCTGTTGCAGGCTAAGGGCTTAGGTGTGGCGTGAAGGCTTCAGACGCCTGGGATCACGCGCAGCGCAATGTCGCGCGCCACCCGGCGGATGCCGTCCATGGCCGCCTGGCGATGGGCGTCGTCGAGCCGGTCGGTGGGAATGGACGTGCTGACCGCCACCCGCTTGCCCAGCGGCGTCACGCCGACAAAGGCCGCAAAGCATACAAGGCCGGTGGCGACTTCTTCCCGGTCCTCGGCCAGGCCCTGCTGGCGCACCTCGTCGAGCTCGCGGTGCAGGTGCGCGGCGTCCGCGATCGTGCGGTCGGTGACGCGGGGCAGGGTCTTGGGCAGCCGGACCGCCAGCTCGTCAGGCGTCAGGCTGGCGAGCAGCGCCTTGCCCAACGCGCAGGCGTGCGCAGGCAGGCGCAGACCCAGGTCGGACACCAGGCGCACGGGGCGGCGGGCGTCTTCCCGCGCCAGGTACACCACGTCAAAGCCGTCCAGTGCCGCCAGTTGCACGACCTCGTTGCAGCGGTCCACGAAGGCGGCGGCCGAATGGTGAAAGGCCGCCTGCAGTCCATCGTGCCGCAGGTAGGCGGCGCCCAGCGCCATCAATTCCAGTCCGATGATGTAGCCGCCGTCCTGGCGTTCCACCCATCGGCGTTGCTCCAGGCAGTCGAGCAGCAGGTACAGCGTGCTCTTGGGCATCTCGCAGGCCCGGGCCAATTCGGCGGCCTTCACCGGGGTGGGGCGGCCGGACAGCACGCGCAGGATGTCATGGGCGCGGCGGATGGCGGGAACGTCGTAATCGGTGGCCATGCGCGTCAAAATTCCAATAGGTTGGATTGAAAAACAAGATATTGGACATGATAAATGAACTCTCCTAGACTGGGTCGCCACGCCGATGGGTGTGCCTCGGTCCTGGATTGCCTTTGCCGAAGGATTGCGGGTGTTGGCTGCCAAGCCTGCGGGCCACCCACCCATTCGACCCACGCCCGGGCTGACCCGGAACCAAACAATCACGCGCCCACCACATGGACCGGGCATCACGCGAGGAGACGCCATGAAAGACAACAACCTGCTGCCCGCCGACCTGCCCGATGCCCTGCTGGTGGGCCGTGTCTGGCGCCCCGATCCTGCCGGCGGACCCAGTGTGGTCGTTGTCCGCGCGGGCGAGGTGGTCGATATCACCGCCACGGTGCCTACCGTATCCGACCTGCTGGACCATCCTGACCGCGTCGCCCTGGCGCGCGATGCCAGGGGCGAGTCCCTGGGCGACGCGCATGCCCTCATGGTCGCCACGCTGCAAGGCGCCAATGGCCCGCGCCTGCTGGCGCCGTGCGATCTGCAGCCGGTGAAGGCGGCGGGCGTCACCTTTGCCATCAGCCTGCTGGAACGCCTGATCGAGGAAGAGGCGGGCGGCGACGCTGGCCGCGCGGAGGAAATCCGCGTGCGCATGCAGGCGCTGATCGGCTCGGACCTGTCCCGGCTGCGACCGGGATCGCCCGAAGCGATCCGGCTGAAAGCCGAAATGATAGAGCGCGGCCAGTGGTCGCAGTATCTGGAAGTAGGCATTGGCCCGGACGCTGAAGTCTTCTCCAAGACGCCGCCCATGGCCTCGGTAGGCTTCGGCGCGCGCATCGGCGTGCTGCCCGAGTCGCAGTGGAACAACCCCGAGCCCGAAATCGTGCTGGCTGTCGACAGCCGGGGCGAGGTCGTCGGCGCCACGCTGGGCAACGACGTGAACCTGCGCGACATCGAAGGCCGCAGCGCGCTGCTCCTGACGAAGGCCAAGGACAACAACGGGTCCTGCGCCATCGGGCCGTTCATCCGGTTGTTCGATGGGGGCTTCACGCTGGACAGCGTGCGCAATGCCGACGTCTCGCTGCGAATCGAAGGCCCCGACGGCTTCGAACTGGACGGCGTCAGCCACATGCGCGAAATCAGCCGCGATCCGCTGGACCTGGTGCGCCAGACCTTCGGTGCACACCATCAGTATCCCGACGGCTTCATGCTGTTCCTGGGCACCATGTTTTCGCCTTCCAAGGATCGCAAGGGGCCGGGCTCCGGCTTCACCCACGTGACAGGAGATCGGGTCGTCATCGCCTCGGAGCGGCTGGGCGCGCTGGTCAACGAGGTGCAGTTGGCCACCGAGATCCCGCCCTGGACGTTTGGCGTGCGGGCGCTTTACGCCAACCTGGCCACGCGCGGCCTGCTGCCGCAGCCGCGCTGAGCCGGCTGCCGCAGCCGCGCTGAGCCGGCTGCCGGATTCGACCTGGGGCGAGGCCCGCTGCGGCGGGGCCCCCCCCTTTCGGCATGTGCGTCCGGGATTCCCGCGCACTCCCCGTATAATCCACGGTCGAATCCCCCGCCGACCGCTGGCGGGCCCAGCGGTAAGAGCCGTCACGCGGCTCGCTTCACACTTGTCGGATACGTCTTGAATCTCCCCGCGCTCATTGCCCCCATAGCTGACGATATGAAAGCCGTCGATGCGGTTATCCGCGAGCGGCTGAATTCCGATGTGGTTCTGATCCGCACGATCGGCGACTACATCATTGGAGCGGGCGGCAAGCGCATGCGCCCGGCCATGGTGCTGATGGTGGCGCGCGCTCTGGGCTACGAAGGCACCCATCACCAGCTGCTGGCCGCCGTGGTCGAATTCATCCACACGGCCACGCTGCTGCACGACGACGTGGTGGACGAATCCGACCTGCGCCGCGGCCGCGAAACGGCCAACGCGGTGTTCGGCAACGCGGCCAGCGTCCTGGTGGGCGACTACCTGTACTCGCGGTCGTTCGAGATGATGGTCGAGGCGGACTCGATGCGCATCATGAGCATCCTGTCCGAGGCCACCACCGTGATCGCCGAGGGCGAGGTGCTGCAGCTCCTTAACGTGCATGACCCGGACGTCTCGCAAGAGCGCTATCTGCAGGTGGTGCGCTACAAGACGGCCAAGCTGTTCGAGGCCGCCGCCCAGGTGGGCGCCGTGCTGGCGGGCGCCACGCCCGAGCAGGAAGCCGCCGCGGCCGCCTATGGCCGCCACGTGGGCACCGCGTTCCAGCTGGTCGACGACGTCCTGGAC
>DMTA01000301.1:0-3718 GCA_003454835.1 Achromobacter sp.
CACGCTTTCGTAGACTGCTTCGCAGATGCGGCGCTCCATGTCGGCGTCGGGGGTGGCGGCCGGCGCCCCGGCTGACGATGCGGCCTCGGGCATGACGTCAGCCGCCGCCGCGGACCTGCGCGTCCGGGATGCGGCGGACTTGGCGGTCTTGGACCGGGCGGGGACGGGACTGCGGGATTTGGCGGCGCTTTTGGTGGACATGCGAAGCTCGGTTCAACAAGAAAAACAACATAACGGAGGCGGGCCAATTTGACGGTTCGACGTTTCGAAGTTTCGCCGGTCTGACGGTCCCTTAATCAATCACGCCCGGCGGCAGGCCGTCCACGTGTCGGCAGATCTCGCCCGGCGTGGTGAACCAGATTTCGCCGCGATCGCGGGCGGCGGCCAGCGGCGCCAGCGCGCGCCGCAGGTGACGCAGCCGGTAAGGCTGGCCGACGATGTAAGGATGCAGCGCAATGCCCATGACCAGCGGCTGGCGAACCGCCTGCGCGCGCATCTCCTCGAACTGGTCAAGAATCATATCGGCAAAATCGCGCGCGTCCATCTTGCGGCCCATGATCATCGGAATGTCGTTGAGCTCTTGCGGGTACGGAATCGCCCACAGGTCACCCGCGCGGGTTCTCATGCGCATGGGCTGGTCGTCGTGGCACCAATTCAGCGTATATCGGTAGCCGGCCTCGGCCAGCAGGTCGGGCGTGGCGTGGCTTTCCGAAATCCACGGCGACAGCCAACCCGCCGGCTCGCTGCCCGCATGCCGCAGGATGCGGTCGCGGCAATGCGCCAGCAGCGCGCGTTCCTCGGCTTCAGGCAGCCCGCCCTGCCGGTGCGCGTTGCTGTAGCCGTGTCCGATGAGCTCGTCACCGCGCGCCAGGAAGGCATCCACCAGATCGGGGCAATGCTCGTAGAGCGCAGTGTTGATGAGCACGCCGGCCGGCAGGCGCAGTTCGTCAAAGAGTTCCAGGCAGCGCCACGCGCCCACGCGGTTGCCGTATTCGCGCCACGCGTAGTTCAGGACGTCGGGGTGGGGCGACGCCGGACCGAGTTCTGCGCCCAGTCCTTCTCCGAACGCGAAGTGCTCGATGTTGAAGCCCAGATACACGGCCAGGCGCGCGCCGTTCGGCCATGCGTAGTCGGCCCGCCCGGCGATGGCGCGATACGGAAATCGGCCGTGGCAGGCCAGGGGTTGCGGCGTCCAGTCGGCGTCGCCGTCACGCCCCGGTTTAGTGCTTGGAAGCGAGGATGGATTCATTTTGGTGCAAATCCTGAAGCATGATTGTGAACAAAATCTCTGCGGTTTTGGCGACAAAATCCTGACGTCGGTGTGCACATATCCCGTCTGCACTGCCCGCGCCCAGCGGCGGCGGGGCGAAAACGGCATGCAGCAATGAACGTGGATCAGGTGGCATGGATCTTGCATAAGGGAACGAAGCAGCACTTAACCCCATGCAAGATTCATTCCACTTTTTCAGGAGTGCCCCGATGACCCCGACCCGTCGTTCCTTCATGCGCCATGCGGCTGCCGCCGCCCTCCTCGCCGCGGGCCTCATCTCGCAGCCGGCGCTGGCAGCGGACCCGATCAAGATCGGCTTGATCACCGCGCTGTCCGGGGAGTCGGCGCGCGCCGGCGAAGCGCTGACGCGCGGCATCACGGTCGCTATCGACGAGATCAACGCGCGCGGCGGCCTGTTGGACGGCCGCCAGGTCGTGCTGGTGCGGCGCGACGACGAAGGCAATCCCGCCAAGGGCATGGCCGCCGCGCGCGAGCTGATCTTCAAGGAAAAGGTCGCCGTGCTGTTTGGCGGACTGGACACGCCCGTGTCCATGGCCATCGTGCCGATCGTGAACCAGGAGAAGGTGCCGTTCATGGGCCCGTGGGCCGCCGGCACCGCCATCACGCAGAACAAGGGCAATCCCAACTTCGTGTTCCGCGTGTCGGCGATGGACGAGATCGTCGACAGCGCGATGGTGCAGTACGCGCAGAAGACGTTCCAGAGCGCCAAGCCGGGCATGATCCTGGTGAACAACCCCTGGGGCGAATCCAACGAGAAAGGCCTGAACGCCGCGTTGGCCACCGCCAAGATCACGCCCGCCGGCGTCGAGAAATTTCAGCCCAACGATCTGGACATCGTGCCGCAACTGAGCCGCCTGAAGGCCGCGGGGGCCGACACGCTGTTCCTGGTCGGCAACGTGGGTCCGTCCGCGCAAGTGGTGAAGTCGCTGGACCGCATGGGCTGGAAGGTGCCGATCGTGTCGCACTGGGGTCCGGCCGGCGGCCGCTTCACGGAACTGGCCGGTCCCAACGCCAAGAACGTGCACTTCGTGCAGACCTACAGCTTCTTCGGCAAGCAGGGACCGGTGGGCGACAAGGTGCTGCAAGCGCTCAAGACCAAGTATTCCGACATCAAGGGACCGCAGGACATCACGCCGGCCGTGGGCGTGGCCAACGCGTATGACGGCATGCAGCTCGCCGCGCTGGCCATCGCGCAGGCCGGCTCGACCGATGGCGACGCGGTGCGCCAGGGCTTCTACAAGATCGGCAAGTACGAAGGCTTGATCAAGACCTATGAGCAGCCCTTCACGCCGGCCTCGCACGACGCGCTGCGCGAGAACGACTACGTGTGGACGCAGTTCATCGACAACCGCATCCTGCCCGTCAAGGGCGTGCAGTAAAGCGGCCAGACGCCGCGGGAGACGCGCATGTTGTTGATGTCCGCCATCGTCAGCGGCCTGGGACTGGGAAGCATGTATGGGCTGATGGCCCTGGGCTTTTACCTGACCTACGCCGTGTCCGGCACGGTGAACTTCGCCCAGGGCAGTTCCATGATGCTGGGCGCCGTGCTGACCTACACGTTCGCCCAGACGCTGGGCTGGCCGCTGGCCGTGGCGCTGCTGTTTGCGCTGGCGCTGTGCGCGCTCTACGGCCTGGTCGTGGAGCGGCTGGCGGTGAGGCCGTTTGCCAGCCGCGGCTCCAATGCGTGGCTCATGTCCACGGTGGCGCTGGGCATCGTGCTGGACAACGTGGTCATGTTCACGTTCGGCAAGGAGCCGCGCAGCCTGCCCTCTCCGCTGGCGCAGTCGCCGCTGGAGATCGGCGGGCTGGGCCTGGGCATCTATCCGCTGCAACTGCTGATTCCCGTGGTCGGCCTGGCGCTGGCGGCCGCGCTGCACACCTTGTCGCGCCGCACGCGCTGGGGCGTGGCGCTGCTGGCCGTGGTGCAGAACCCGAACGCCGCGCGGCTGATGGGCATACCCGTGCGCCACGCCATCATGGCCGCCTTCGCGGTGTCCACGCTGTTCGCGGGCGTGGCCGGCGCACTGGTCGCGCCGCTCTTTAATGTGCAGGCGGACATGGGCACGCTGTTCGGCCTGAAGGCCTACGTGGTCGCCATCCTGGGCGGCATCACCAGCGCGTGGGGCGTAATGATCGCGGGCCTGCTGTTTGGCGTGGTCGAAGCGCTGATCACCGTGGCGCTGGGTTCCGGGTATACGCAGATCATCAGCTTCACGCTGGTGATCGTCATGTTGGCCGTGCTGCCCAATGGCCTGTTCGGGCGCGCCGATGTGAGGAAGGTCTGATGAACAAGCAATCCGCAATGCGCTGGCTGCCGCCGGCGCTGTATGCCCTGCTGGCCGCGGTGGCCCTGACGCTGGCCGCCACCGTCAACGGCTACTACGTCTTCGTGCTGGGCAACGTGGCGCTGCTGGCGCTGGCCGGCAT
>DMTA01000301.1:3803-4112 GCA_003454835.1 Achromobacter sp.
GCCGGCATCGGCCTGAACGTGCTGCTGGGCCTGACGGGCCAGATGTCGTTCGGCCACGCGGGCTTTTACGCCATCGGCGCATACACGGTCGCCATCCTGACCGGCCAGGCCGAATGGAGCTTCTGGCTGGCGTGGCCGGCCGCCGCGCTGGTCTGTGGCGCGTTCGGCCTGCTGCTCGCCGTGCCCGCGCTGCGCGTGAAGGGCCCGTATCTGGCGATGATCACCATCGCCTTCGGCTTCATCGTGGAACATGCGCTGATCGAGGGCGGCTCGGTCACGGGCGGGCAGAACGGCCTGATGGGCATCGTG
>DMTA01000477.1:0-601 GCA_003454835.1 Achromobacter sp.
ATCTCGCCACGGTTGGCGATGAGGATTTTGCTGAACATGTCGACGGGCTTCATGGGAGCTTGCTCGGTCATGGCACGGGTCACATGCGGAACACGCCGAAGCGCGTCTGCTGCGGGGCGGCGTTGAGGCTGGCCGACAGGGCCAGGGCCAGGACACGGCGGGTGTCGACCGGATCGATCACGCCGTCATCCCACAGGCGCGCGCTGGCGTAGTAGGGGTGGCCCTGCTGTTCGAACTGGTCGCGGATCGGCGCCTTGAAGGCGTCTTCTTCCGCCGCCGGCCACTGCCCGCCCTTGGCTTCGATGCCATCGCGCTTGACCGTGGCCAGCACGCTGGCGGCCTGCTCGCCACCCATCACGCCGATGCGCGCGTTCGGCCACATCCACAGGAAGTTGGGCGAATAGGCGCGGCCGCACATGCCGTAGTTGCCGGCACCGAACGAGCCGCCGATGACCACGGTGAACTTGGGCACCTTGGCGCAGGCCACGGCCATCACCAGCTTGGCCCCGTCCTTGGCGATGCCGCCCTGTTCGTACTTGCGGCCGACCATGAAGCCGGTGATGTTCTGCAGGAACACCAGCGGGATGTTGCGCTGGGTGCA
>DMTA01000477.1:731-11235 GCA_003454835.1 Achromobacter sp.
GCCAGCGCCTGCAGGTCGTTGTCGGCCATGTGGTCGGCCACGCCGGAAATGCGCGTGTGCACGTCGGCGCCGCCCAGTTCTTCGGCCGTCACCACTTCACCGGTGGCCGCCTTCACCAGCGGCGGACCGCCGAGGAAGATCGTGCCCTGCTCGCGCACGATCACCGTTTCATCGCTCATCGCCGGCACGTAGGCGCCACCGGCGGTGCAGCTGCCCATCACGCAGGCGATCTGCGGGATGCCCTGCGCGGACAGGTTGGCCTGGTTGTAGAAGATGCGGCCGAAATGATCGCGGTCGGGGAACACCTCGTCCTGCAGCGGCAGGAAGGCGCCACCGGAATCGACCAGGTAGATGCAGGGCAGGTGGTTCTGCTCGGCGATCTCCTGCGCGCGCAGGTGCTTCTTCACCGTCATCGGGTAGTAGGTGCCGCCCTTGACCGTGGCGTCGTTGGCCACGATCACGCATTCCACGCCGCTGACGCGGCCGATGCCGGCCACCACGCCGGCGGCGGGCACGGCGTCTTCGTACATGCCGTGCGCAGCCAGCGGCGCGATTTCCAGGAAGGCGCTGCCGGGGTCGAGCAGGGCGTCGATGCGGTCGCGCACCAGCAGCTTGCCGCGCGCGGTGTGCTTGGCACGCGCGGCCTCGTTGCCGCCCAGCGCGGTGCGCGCCAGCGTGGCGTGCAGGTCATCGACCACGGCCTGCATGGCGGCGCGGTTGCTTTCGAACGTTTCGCTGCCCGGTTGCAGCTGGCTGTTGAGGACGGTCATCGCAGTGGCCTTACAGGGTGCGCTGGAACAGTTCGCGGCCGATCAGCATGCGGCGGATCTCCGAGGTGCCGGCGCCGATTTCATACAGCTTGGCGTCGCGCCACAGGCGGCCGGTCGGGTATTCGTTGATGTAGCCGTTGCCGCCCAGGATCTGCACGCCCTCGCCCGCCATCCAGGTGGCCTTTTCGGCGGTGTACAGGATGAGCGCGGCGCAGTCCTTGCGCACCTGGCGCACGTGGTCGGATCCCAGCTTGTCCAGGTTCTTGCCCACCTGATAGCAGAAGGCGCGGCTGGCCTGCAGCGTGGTGTACAGGTCGGCGACCTTGCCCTGAATGAGCTGGAATTCGCCGATGGCCTGGCCGAACTGCTTGCGGTCATGGATGTAGGGCACCACCACGTCCATCACGGCCTGCATGATGCCCAGCGGGCCGCCGGACAGCACGGCGCGTTCGTAGTCCAGGCCGCTCATCAGCACCTTGACGCCGCCGTTGACCTGGCCCAGCACGTTTTCTTCGGGGATCTCGCAGTCCTGGAACACCAGCTCGCCGGTGTGGCTGCCGCGCATGCCGAGCTTGTCCAGCTTCTGCGCCACGGAAAAGCCTTTGAAGCCCTTTTCGACGAGAAAGGCGGTGATGCCGCGCTGATGGGCCTCGGGGTCGGTCTTGGCGTAGACGACGAGGGTGTCGGCGTCCGGGCCATTGGTGATCCACATCTTGGTGCCGTTCAGCACGTAGCGGTCGCCCTTCTTTTCTGCGCGCAGCTTCATGCTGACGACGTCGGAGCCGGCGCCCGGTTCGCTCATGGCCAGCGCGCCGACGTGTTCACCGGAGATCAGTTTGGGCAGGTACTTGGCCTTCTGGGCGGCGGTGCCGTTGCGGTTGATCTGGTTCACGCACAGGTTGGAGTGCGCGCCGTACGACAGACCGATGGAGGCGCTGGCGCGGGAGATTTCTTCCATGACGACCATGTGGGCCAGGTAGCCCATGTTGGCGCCGCCATACTCCTCGTCGGCGGTCATGCCCAGCACGCCGAGGTCACCAAACTTGCGCCACAGGTCCATGGGGAACTGGTCGCTGCGATCGACTTCCGCGGCGCGCGGCGCGATCTCGGCCTGCGCGAAATTGCGGACGGCGTCGCGCAGCATGTCCAGGTCTTCGCCCAGGTCGAAGTTCAGGCCGGGAAGATTCATCAGTGTCTCCGTGATAGTAGGTGCTTACATTCAGGGATCTGCGCGGGCGTGTCTTGGCCGCCGTCGCGGGGGTGATCCATGATGCGCCGTTCATCCGGCGCTGCGCAATGATGCAGTGCAAATATTACGTTTACGTAAACGTAAATTGGATGAGGGTTATCCCTAGCGCGTTGCGCACCGCTGCGGCGGGGACGATGGGCAATACTTGATATGACCCTTTAATCCTGAACTATCCGACGGAGTCAGCTGTGCTTGAACTATCCAACCTGGACGACATCGTGGCATTGCGCCGCGACATCCACATGCACCCGGAGCTTTGCTACGAAGAGCACCGCACGGCCAAGGTGGTGGCCGACACGCTGCGCGGCTGGGGCATCGAAACGCATACGGGCATTGCCAAGACGGGCGTGGTGGGCGTGATCAAGCGGGGCACATCGGACCGGGCCATCATGCTGCGCGCGGACATGGATGCGCTGCCCATGCAGGAAGAAAACCAGTTCGAGCACCGCTCGCGTCACGACGGCAAGATGCACGGCTGCGGCCACGACGGCCATACCGCGATGCTGCTGGCCGCGGCGCAGCATTTGCAGACAGCGGGCGGGTTCGATGGCACGGTGTACCTGTGCTTTCAGCCGGCCGAGGAAGGCGGCGCGGGCGGCCGGGCGATGATCCAGGATGGCCTCTTCACGCGCTTTCCGTGCGAGGCCGTGTTTGGCATGCACAACTGGCCAGGCCTGCCGGCTGGCGCGTTCGGCGTCTGTGCAGGTCCCATGATGGCGGCAGCGAACGGCTTCAAGATCACGGTCAAGGGCAAGGGCGGCCATGCGGCCGCGCCGCAGGACTGCAATGACCCGGTGCCGGCGCTCTTTGCCATCGGCCAGTCGCTGCAGACGATCCTGACGCGCAGCAAGCGTCCGCTGGACGCGGCAGTGCTGTCGATCACGCAGGTGCAGGCGGGCGGCAGCGTCATCAACGTGATTCCCAATACCGCGTGGCTCGGTGGCTCGGTGCGCGCCTACAGCACCGACGTGGTCGATTTGATCGAGCGGCGCATGCAGGAGATCGCGCCCAGCATCGCCGCGGCGCATGGCTGCGAGGCCGAGGTGTATTTCGAGCGCCGCTACCCGGCGCTGGTCAACACCGTGGCCGAGACCGAATTCTGCATGGGCGTGATGCGCGAAGTCGTGGGCGAGGACTGCGCACTCACCATCGAACCGGCCATGGCCTCAGAAGACTTTGCCTTCCTGCTGCAGGAAAAGCCGGGCTGCTACGTGTTCCTGGGCAACGGCGACGGCGAGCATCGCATGGCGGGCCATGGCCTGGGCCCCTGCATGCTGCATAACGCCAGCTATGACTTTAATGATTCCTTGATTCCGGCGGGGGCGTCGTACTGGGTTCGCCTGGCGCAACGCTACCTTGCCTGATGGGCTTTACCGCTATCCGTTTCACCCACGCAGTGCTACGCAAATCACCAGGAAGATATGAAAAAGAAGACGTTGTTCATCAAGGCCGCGGGGGCGGCCCTCGCAATCATGGCAAGCGGCGCGATGGCGCAGACCTGGCCGGCCAAGCCGGTCACCGTGGTCGTGCCCTACACGGCCGGGGGCAGCGCCGATGCGATCGCGCGGCGTTTGGGCGATGCGCTCCGCAAGGAAGCGAACATCACGGTCATCGTTGAAAACAAGCCCGGCGCGGGCGCGTCCGTGGGCACGGACTATGTGGCGCGCGCGCAGCCGGACGGCACCACGCTGCTGCTGGCCTCGACCAGCCCGCTAACGATCTTTCCGCATCTGGCCAAGACCAACTATGACCCGATGAAGGATCTGACGCCGGTGGCCAGCGTGGCCGTCGCGCCGGTGGCCATCGTGGCGACCAAGGCGTTGCCCGTGAAGGATTTTGCGGGTCTCGTGGAATACGCCAAGTCGCATCCGGAAGGCGTGCGCTACGGTACGCCGGGCCAGGGCACGGTGGCGCACATCGGCATGGCGGCGGTCACCGCACAGACGGGGACCAAGATGCTGCACGTGCCCTACCGCGGCAACAGCCAGGCGCTGACCGACGGCCTGGGCGGCGTGGTGGAGCTGCTGGTGGTCAACAGCGACGTCGTGCTGCCGCACGTGGCCAACGGCGCGCTCAAGCCGCTGGCGGTGATGGCGCCGCAGCGCCTGGCGGCATGGCCCGATGTGCCGACGATGGCCGAATTGAAGCTGCCGCAGGCGCAGTACTACTCGAACTTCGGCATCTTTGCGCCGGCCAACCTGCCGCCGACGGTGTCGCAGCCGTTGCAGGCCGCGTTGACCAAGGCCGTGGCCAGCGCTGAGTTTCAGGAACTGCTGGCCAAGTCGTTCCTGCAGCCGGGTACGGCGTCGGGCGAGGCGTTTGCCAAACAGGTGCAAGCCGAGTTCACGAACAACGCGCGCATCATCAAGGAAAGCAATATCAAGGCGGAATGATCGGCGGTTTCTAGTGGCACGTCAGCGCGGCGGCGGTCGATCCGCCGCGTGGAAATGCGCCGAGGCGCAGCCTGCGTCAAAAGACCAGCACCAATGCGAAGCGCGCGGCCCTTGACGGGAACGCGCGCTTTTTCTTTGCTCGACCAGCCGGCCGGATCAAGTCCCGCGCGGCCCGAACATGATCACCAGCATCCCGGCGATACACAGGCCCACGCCGATCCAGTCGCTCGCGCTGGGCCGCACGCCATCCACCGCCCACAGCCACAAAAGCGCCATGCCGATATAGACGCCGCCGTACGCGGCATAGACGCGGCCAGACGCCGTGGGGTGCAACGTCAACAGCCAGGCGAACAGCGCCAGACTCAACGCGGCGGGCGCCAGCAGCCAGATGGAATGGCCCTTGCGCAGCCACAGATAGGGCAGATAGCAGCCGATGATTTCGGCCAGAGCGGTCAGGACGAAGAGCCCGATGGTTTGAAAAACTGCCATGCGGACTACGGCTTTTGCGCCAGGAGAACGCGGCACTGGCGTTCCTGTTCGCTGATTTCCTGGAGGGTGTCGTCGATGTCGCGGCGCTGCTGCTCGAGCGTGACGCGATGCTGTTCCAGCACGGACAGGTACTGGCGCAACTGAACGTCGGTGTCGCCGGGGCCGTCGTACATGTCGATGAGCGTCAGGATCTCGGACAGTTGCAAGCCCAGCCGTTTGCCCCGCAAGGCCAGCTTCAGGCGCGTGCGGTCGCGCGGTCCGAAAATGCGGTTGCGGCCCTCGCGCGCCGGGCTGACGATCCCCTGGTCTTCGTAGAAGCGGATCGTGCGGGGCGTGACGTCGAACTCGCGGGCGAGCTCGGAGATGGTCCAGGTTGACGGGGACATGCGACGTGTGGCAGTTTACGTAAACGTAAATTATGATGACTTGACGTGATCGTCAAGCGTGGAGCGAGAGGCAATGAACCCCAACGAACAGAAGCTTCAGTATCCCTGGGCCGATTTTCAGCCCGAGGCCGGCCGCGCGCATGCGGTGGCGGAGGGCGTCAAATGGATCCGGATGCCGCTGCCGTTCGCGCTGGATCATATCAACCTCTGGCTGCTGCGCGACAACATCGACGGCCAGGACGGCTGGACCATCGTCGACTGCGGCATTTCGCGCGACGAAGTGAAGACGCTGTGGGAAGACGTGTTCAAGAACGAGCTGGACGGTTTGCCCGTGCTGCGCGTGCTGGTCACCCACATGCATCCGGACCACATCGGCCTGGCCTACTGGCTGTGCGAGCGCTGGAACGCGCGGCTGTGGATGACGATGACGGACTACATGGTGGCGTCGCTGTGGTCGTCGCGCCGCACCGATGCCGGCGCGGGACCGGGTGGACAATCGGCGGTTGAACATTTCGCCCGGCACGGCCTGACGGACCCGGACGCGCAGGAACAGATCCGCCAGCGCGCCAGCTATTTCCCCAACCTGGTGCCTGCGGTGCCGTCGCGCTACACGCGAATCATGGACGGCGATCAGGTGCGCATCGGCGGGCGCGACTGGCGCGTCATCGTGGGATATGGTCATGCGCCGGAACACGCGTCGCTGTTCTCGCCCGACCTGGGCGTGCTGATTTCCGGCGACATGGTGCTGCCGCGCATTTCCACCAACGTCAGCGTGTTCGATTACGAACCCGACGCGAATCCCCTGCCTCTGTATCTGCGGTCACTTCATGGCTACGACGGCCTGCCTCGCGACACGCTGGTGTTGCCGTCGCACGGCCGCCCGTTCAAGGGTCTGCATGAGCGCATCACGCAGCAGCACGAGCATCATCGGGATCGGCTGGCCGAGGTGCTGGAAGCCTGCGCCGTAAAGCCGCAATCGACGTCCGACATCGTGCCGGTGCTGTTCAAGCGCAAGCTCGATCTGCATCAGCTGACGTTTGCGATGGGCGAGGCGCTGGCGCATCTGCATGCGCTGTATTTCGAAGGCAAGCTGACGCGCGCGCAGGATGCCGATGGCATCGTGCGGTTCAAGGCGGCTTGAGTGGGGGTGCTGGGCGGCCGGCGATGCGTGTTCGTTGCTCGCGTCCGGCTGCTTGAGCCCCGTTGTTTGTTTCCTGCGATTGGCGTGCGGCGCTGGCGCGGCGTCTAGCGGGAAGCCGTTGCCAGCCTGACCGCCAGCCCCACGAACACCAGCGCGGCGATGCGGTTCAGCCAGCGCTTGGCCGTGACCGAGCGCTGCAGCAGTTCGCCGAATGCGCCCGAGAAGAACGCGATCGCGCCGAACACCAGTAGCGTGGACACGATGAACACCGCGCCCAGTTGCATGGTTTGCACACCCACCGGCCCGAGCCGCGGCGACGTGAATTGCGGCAGGAAGGCGAAGAAGAACAGCAGCACCTTGGGATTGGTGAGGTTCATGACGATGCCGCGGCGGTACAGCGCGCCGGGCCGCATGGGTTCGGGGCGTTTGCCGTCTTCGGATTCGACGGGGGCGCGCAGGATCTGCCAGGCCAAATACGCCAGATAGGCCGCACCCGCCAGCTTTAGCACCGTGAACGCGACGGGCGACGCCGCGAAAACGGCGGCCAGGCCAACTGCGACGGCGGCCGTGTGGGCCAACAGTCCCGTGCACAACCCCAGCACCACGAACATGCCCGCCTTGCGTCCCCAGATGGCGGACTGCATCAGCACGAAGAGATTGTCCGGCCCGGGCGTCAGCGCCAGCAGCACGGCAATGCCAAAGAATGCGATGAGGGTGTCGAGAGGCAGCATGGAATCTCTTCGGTAACGGAGCAGCGGATGCGAGCGGGCCGCTTGAAACGACACGTCCGTTTGGTCAGCGGCGTAGCGTTGCAGGCGCCGCGCCATCGGCGCGAGGTCAGCGTCGCCCGGACAGCGCCGGACGGCAAGTGGCATGATAAGGGCAAAGCCGACCACGACAGGAGACAGACTGATCATGACCGTTGCCGCTCAGAACGCTAAAAACGCCGAAAACGCCCAAAACGCCAACGACGCCTTGCCCGATACCCCGCTGGAGGACTGGCTGCTTGCCCGCCACAGCTGCCGCGCCTTTCTGCCGCAGCCGGTGCCTCGCGCCACCATCGAGCGCATCCTGACCCTGGCGCAGCGCACGGCGTCCTGGTGCAACTGCCAGCCATGGCAGGTGGCGATCACCGAGGGCGACGGCACGCAACGGTTGCGCGACGCACTGGAGCGCCGCGCGCAGGTTGAGGGCTTCACGCCCGACTTCCCGTTTCCGCGCGAATACCGCGATGAATACCTGGCCCGCCGCCGCGAGTCCGGTTTCCAGCTGTACGGCGCCGTCGGTGTGCCGCGCGGCGACCGCGATGCCTACCGGCGCCAGGAGATGCGCAACTTCGCCCTCTTCGACGCGCCGCACGTTGCCATCATCACGACCGACGAGGCGCTGGGCGAATACGGCGCGATGGATTGCGGTGGGTATGTCGCCAATTTCCTGCTGGCGGCCCAGGCCAATGGCGTGGCGACCGTGGCGCAGGCATCGCTGGCGATGTATCCCGAGGTGCTGCGTGAAGTGCTGGGCATCGGGCCCGGCCGGCGCGTGGTCTGCGGCATCTCGTTCGGCTTTGAAGATTCGGCGCACCCGGCCAACAGCTACCGCACCCGGCGCGCGGATTTGTCCGAGACTGTCCAATGGATCGGCTGAAATTCCCGGCGCGTCCTGATATGGTTTGGTTTTCCCGGCTTTGACGCACCTCTACAAGATGCCTACCAAACACATCGATACGGTTCTCCAGCACGCGGGCACGGCCCCGTTCAACCCCGAGACCGGCACGGCGCCGGTGCCGCTGCCGCCCATGCGGGCCAGCACGGTGCGCTTCGCCAACATCGCTGCGCTCGAGAACGCGCAGCGCAGCAAGGCGGCGGGCGGCCGCGCGTCCACATACGGGCGCATGGGCATGGACACCCATGCCGCGCTGGAAGAGGTCTTCACGCAGCTTGAAGGCGGCACTCACTGCTACCTGGCATCGTCGGGCCTGTCGGCGATGACGATGGTGATGATGGCGCTGTGTTCGGCGGGCGACCACGCGCTGATCTCCGACAGCGTGTACGGTCCGATGCGCGAGCTGGACGATGCGGTGCTCAAGCGCATGAACATCGAGATCACGTACTTTGCCGCCAGCGAAGACGTCGACGCGCTGGTGCGACCCAACACCAAGCTGCTGTACGTGGAATCGCCCGGCTCGCTGCTGTTCGAGATGCTGGACATGGGGGCCATGGCCGCCATCGCGCAGCGCCACGGGCTGGTGCTGGCCACCGACAACACGTGGGGTTCCGGCTACATCTACCGGCCGCTGACGCTGGGCGCGCAGGTCTCGGTCATCGCCGGCACCAAGTATGTGGGCGGACACTCCGACCTGATGCTGGGCGCGGTGGTCACCAACGACGAGGGTATCGCCCGCAAACTGAACCGCACGCAGTACGCGATGGGTTACTCCATCAGCGCGGACGACGCGTGGCTGGCGCTGCGCGGCGTGCGCACCATGCCCATCCGCATGGCCCAGCATGCGCGCCACGCGATGCAGGTATGCGAGTTCCTGGATGCCCGTCCCGAGACCGTGCGCCTGTTCCATCCGGCCTGGCCCAAGGATCCGGGCCATGAGTTGTGGCAGCGTGATTGCACCGGGTCGAACGGCATGTTGTCAGCGGAACTGTGCCTGTCGCCGGCCGCCGCGCGCCGCTTTGTCGATGCGCTGACGCTCTTTGGCATTGGCTTCTCGTGGGGCGGCTATGAAAGCCTGGTGCAGCTTGTTTCGCCGAAGGATCTGTCCACGCACGGCTATTGGGGCGAAGGCGAGAACCCGGTCGTGCGCCTGCACATCGGACTGGAATCGCCCGAGGACATCATTGCCGACCTGACGCAGGCCTTTGAGCAGGCGGCTGCCGTCAAGGAATGATGGCGCGATAGGCGTGCATTAGCTGCGCAATAGGCGCACTACTCCACCCGCAAAACACGCGCGCGGCGGCTGCAAGGCCGCCGCGTTGCATTTGAAGGCTGAAAAAAACGCCCCGGCCTGGAAGGCTCGGGGCGTTTTCGATGCGGGTATTGCGCGGGATCCGGCGCGGATTACTTCGCGCGCGCCATCGGAATCAGCGCGTTGACTTCCTTCAGCGCGCCTTCGTAGCTGTTGCCCGCCATGACCGGCGAGGTCATGAACTTGCCGCCCACGGCAAACGACGGCGTGCCTTCGATGCGGTAGGCCTCGGCCAGCTGGTTGGCGCGCTGCACCTGGGTCTGCACGCTGAACGAATCGAACACCGAGTCGAACTTGGCGCGGTCCACGCCCTGGGTCGCGATCCACTCACCCATGGCCTTCTTGTCGAACAGGCGCTTGTGCTCGCCGTGGATGGCCGTGAAGACCTTGGGGTGCAGGTCGGGACGGTCCAGGGCCAGCAGCGTGTAGTACAGCTGTTGCAGCGGCTTCATGCCGGCGTTGAAGGCGATGGGAACCTGCTTCAGGACGACGTCGGACGGCGCGGTCTTGGCCCAGTCTTCGACCATGGGTTCCATGGCGGCGCAGTGGGGGCAGGTGTAGGCGAAGAATTCCAGGACCTCGACCTTGCCCGGAGTGTCCGACGGCAGCGGCGGGTTGATCGGCACGTACTGCTGGGCGCCTTGCGCGTGGCTGGCCGGGCTGAAGAACGCCGTGGCGGTCAGCGCGGCGGCTGCCAGGATGCGGATGAGCTTGGGGGACAGCATGGGTGAGGTTCCTGAATAAAAGGCTACAGACAGGCCCGGGGCCGGATTAGTTCAATGCAAAACGATCCGCCGCGTGGCGCTATTGGCGCACCACGGCGGTTTCGATCTTGTTCTCGCCCAGGCGGCCGCGCGCCCGGTTCATGTCGTCCAGGCGGGCAAACGGACCGACCCGGACGCGGTTGATGGGCTTGCCGTTGAGTTCGGCTTTCTGCACCGCAACCGGCAGACCCAAAAGGATGATGCGCGCCTTAAGCGATTCGGCGTCGTTCTCGCCGCGGAAGGCGCCGGCTTGCAGGTAGTACGTGCCGGTGGCGGCGGGCGCAGTCGGCTTGGCGGCGGCCGTCGCGGTGGGGGCGGCCTTGGAGATGGGCGTGGGC
>DMTA01000074.1 GCA_003454835.1 Achromobacter sp.
CATCGCGCGCCAGCGGCAGGACGCTGCTGGCTGCCACGATCTCGCCGGTGGCGGCCAGCACGAGGCAAGGCACGCCGACCTGGGACAGCACGCGCGCCACCTCCCCGGGCTCGCCAGAAAGGGAAAACTCGTGCGTTGCCGCGTCCCGGGGAAGCGTCGGCGCGTCGCGATAGGGTTCCGGCTCCATCTCTGTCATGACAAGACCTCTTCACCCGCCGTCACCGCTTGATGAACGCGATGACCTGCTGTTGCGTGCCCTTGTCGTTGTCGAAGCCGCCATGTGTGCTGGAGGCCACCGGCACCACGCGGGCGGTGGCGGACGGGCTGCCGGCCGGCGAGACGTGGACCGCATCGCACGGAATGGCGGCCTCGCGAAAGTAGCGTTCCATGCCCAGCAACGGCGTCGTGGTGCCGCCTTCGAACGATTCGCTGACCAGGTACAGCAGCGAACGGCGATACGGTCCGCAGGTCGGGTCGTCTTCTTCGGCGCGATCCGACAGATGGAACTGCTGGTAGCGTTTCACGCGGCTGCCCAGGTGCGGCACGACCAGATCCTTGAAGGTCTTCATCGTGACGGCCGGCGCCATCAGGCTCAGCGACTCCAGCTCCCCGCCGTCGGCGGTCAGGCGCTTGACGAAGTGGCTGGCGACGATGGCGCCGGCCGAATGCCCCACGATGTGCAGGCGCACGCGGCCACGCGCGACATGCGTTTTGAAATGCTTGTACAGGAGGATCATGGCGGCCTCATCGGCGCCATTGACGGACGGTTCGCTCATGGCTTCGGCGTTCTGCTTCATTTCGCCCCAGATCACCGTGCCGGGACGGGCCAGCCAGCGTTCCAGGCGCTGGTTCCACCAGCGTTCCAACTTGTCGCCGATGCCGCCCGTGGTGCGCGGCACTTCGTTCGCGGCGTCCTGGATGATGTTCTTGACCGTGGTGACGAAGTCGGTCTCCCACATCAGGAAGACCGGAAATATCTGGTTGTCGTAGAGCAGGGGTATCCATTCGGCGGCGGCCTCGGCCGCCGCCGCTTCTCCAACGAGGCCGCCGTGCACGTAGACGCAGACGTCCATCGGCTTGTCCTTCAAGTTCCAGCGATCGCGCGCCTCGCTCATATGCACGTCCACGATGGCGCGCAGGTCGTCCGGCGTCGTGCGAAAGGCGCCGCTATTGCTGAGCTTGCCGTTGTTGCCGACGTTGACGATGAAGGGCGTGAGCTCGCGGTCGCGCAGCACCTTGCCGGCGGCCAGCGTCACCTTCTGCCCTTCCGTGCGCAGGCTGATGCTGTTGGAGATCCGCTCGTGTTCGTGCGTGACAACGCCCAGCTGCACGACCCAGCAGTCCATCGCGTTGCGCAGCCAGTCGTCGTAGGTCAGCACCGCCATGCCATGCGTGCCCCACTCCTCGCCCCACGAGTTCTGGATCAGGAAGCCGTCCTGCGTGTAGCCGACGATGACGAAGGCGTGACCCTGCATCGCCATGTCCTGGCCGGTGGACGGGATGACCCAGAACGGCCGGGTAACGGGCGTGGGCTCGTCGTCGTGCGGCGTCACGCCGTGGCCGCCGTCCCAGCCGTCGTGACAGCCCGCGCTGGCGTACAGGATGCCGACCTCGTTCAGCGCGGCGTGCATCTCCACGATGCTGCGCGTGTCGATCCGGTAATAGGCGCCGAGCGGCCGTTTCACGGCGTCCAGCCACCAATCGTCTTCGGGGCGCTTGGCGGCCGGCGGCATGTCGAGGGTGGGGAACAGGCCCTGCGCGCAGGCGCCGTGACGGAACCAACCTTTCAATGCGCCGCGCAGGCTGGAGCCGCTGTCTTCGATCGAACCGGGGAATTCGTCGTAGCGCCGGGCCATGGAATACAGCATGTAGGGCGAGATCGCGGGACGCGAGTCGCGCTCGGACTTGCGCAGCAGGTATTCGACCACGGTGGACAGCGCAAACCCGGTGCACGCCGAGGTTTCGCCCTGGTGTTTCACCGTCAGTCCCATCACGGGAATCATCTCGGCTTTGGGCGTGACCGAGATGTTGGGCCGGAACAGAATGTCGCGCGCGTCGAAGGCGTCGGGTTTGGCGGATCGCTCAAAGCGCCGCCCGGCCGGGGCGTCATCCTGCTTGCGGCGTTTACGCGCTTTGGGGGCCGGATCTTCCGGCGCTGCGGAGGACTGCTCCACGCGCTTGGTCTTCTTCTTTGCCGCGGGCTTGGCCGCCGTGCGCGCTGCCGCCTTTCGGGTCGCCATCGATAGTCCCCTGGGAGCGGGCGCGGTGTTCTTGGCAAGACGACATGACGACGATGATGCGGGCGCCCATTGCAGGATATATATGCGGACCTCATCCGCCCTGCTAGTAGCCGAAAGTATTAATCCTTGAATTTGCAATGGTGCTTACGCATCATCCGACCCCGGTTGCGCTCGTCCACACGGATGAGGTGGGGCGTTCACCCCGCCGTCCGGACGTCTGCTGCAACGTTCACGCGGCTTTCTGAATCCGCACCGGAATCGACTTGTAGCTCGGCGTGCCGCTTGCCGCGTCCTGGTAATCCAGCGGGCACAGATTGTTGGCTTCCGGGTAATACGCACCGACCGACCCCGCCGCGATGTCATGCCGGATCGCCGTCAGCCGCAGCCGCCGGTGCGTCTGGCCGGGCAGGCTGGTGATGAGGTCGACCTTGTCGCCGTGCGCAATGCCGTAGCGCGCCATGTCGGCCGCATTCATGAACAGCACGTCGCGGCGGCCGAACACGCCGCGATAGCGGTCGTCCAGGCCGTAGATGGTGGTGTTGTACTGGTCGTGGCTGCGCAGCGTGGTGAGCCGCAGGATGTTGCCTTCGACGATATCCGGATCTTCACGCAGGCCCGCGAAGGGAATGAACTCGGCCTTGCCCGACGCCGTCTTCCAGATGCGTTCGGTGGGCGGCAGCGGCAACCGGAAGCCGCCGGGAATGCGGATTCGTTCGTTGTAGTCACGGAAATCCGGATAGATCTTTTCGATCAGGTCGCGGATGCGGTCGTAATCCTTGATCAGGTGCGCCCAGTTGACCCGGCTGCGCGGCAGCGTCGCCTGCGCCATGCCGGCGATGATGGCCGGCTCTGAACGCAGGTGCGGTGAGGCGGGCACCAGCTTGCCGCGCGAGGCATGCACCATCGACATCGAATCCTCGACCGTGACCGACTGCGCGCCGCCGGCCTGCACGTCGCTTTCCGTGCGGCCCAGCACCGGCAGGATGATCGACGCCTTGCCGATCAACAGGTGTGACCGGTTCAGCTTGGTGTTCAGATGCACGGCCAGATCCAGTTGCCGCATGCCGCGCTCGCAGGCCTCGGTGTCGGGCAGCGCGATCGCGAAGTTGCCGCCCAGGCAGATCAACGCCTTGGCGCGGCCCGCGGCCATCGCCTTCATGGCTTCGACTGCATCATGGCCGGTGCGGTTGGGAGGCCGGAAGCCGAAGGTCTGCTCGACGTGGTCGAACATGGTGTTGTCGATCTTTTCGGTGATGCCCACCGTGCGGTTGCCCTGCACGTTGGAATGCCCGCGCAGGGGACAGATGCCCGCGCCCGGCTTGCCGAAGTTGCCGCGCATCAAGAGCAGCGCGGCGATCTGCTGCACGTTGCTCGTGCCTTTTTCGTGCTGGGTGATGCCCATGCCGTAGGTGACGATGGTGGCGTTGGCGCGCGCATAGGCCTCAGCCACCAGCTCCAGGTCGCGCCGGCGCAGGCCGCTGGCCTGTTCGATGTCGGTCCAGCTCGTGGCGTCCAGGTCCTGCGCGAAGGCCTCGTAGCCGTTGGTGTGCCGCGCGATGAATTCGTGGTCCAGCGTGTTGCGCCCGTCGCGGTCCGCGTCCATCAGCGCCTTCATGATGCCCTTGAGCGCGGCGGCATCGCCGCCGACCTTGACCTGGAAGTACGTGGAGGCGATGGCCGTGGAGCCGAAGGTGCCCATCTCGATCGGGTCCTGCGGATCCGCAAAGCGCTCCAGCGAACGCTCGCGCAGCGGGTTGAACACGATGATGGGCACGCCGCGGCGCGCGCATTCATGCAGTGTGCCCATCATGCGCGGATGGTTGGTGCCGGGGTT
>DMTA01000075.1 GCA_003454835.1 Achromobacter sp.
CGCGCGGCCAGTGCGGCTCGTTGCGCGGCCAGCCCATCCTGTACCGTCTGATCCGTGGCGCTATCGAGCGCACGGCCCAACAGGCTCAGCTCGTCGAGTTTCTGCGCGGCAAAGGACAGCCAGCTCTTGAGTTCGGCGTCCAGTTCGGTTTCGTTTTCCAGGTCAACCGGCACGTGCAGCAGCGAGCACGACGGCGCCAGCCACAGGCGATCGCCCAACCGGCGCGCGATCGGCGCCAGCGTGGCGATGGCGGCATCCAGGTCCGTGCGCCAGATGTTGCGGCCGTTGATGACGCCCGCGGACAGCACCTGCCCGTCGTTCAGGCCGGCAACCACCGCGGCCAGTTGTTCCGGCGCGCGCACCAGATCCACGTGCAATCCGGCGACCGGCAAAGCCTGCGCCGTCGCCAGGTTGTCCTTCAACCCATCGAAGTAGGTAGCGACGAGCAGTTTGACGGGGCTGGCGGCCAGTGTGGTGTAAACCTGCTTGAATGCGTCGCGCCAGGCTTGAGGCAGGTCGAGCGCCAGGATGGGTTCATCGATCTGCACCCAGTCGACGCCCAGCTTGGCAAAGCGCGTCAGCACGTCCTGATAGACGGGCAGCAGCGCCGCCAGCAGCTGCAGTTTTCCGGCATCGGCGGGGCCGTCGGCAAAAACGTCGCCCTTGCCTAGAAACAGCCAGGTCAGCGGACCGGGAATGACCGGCTTGACCTGCAGGCCCAGCGCCTGCGCTTCCTTGACCTGTTCGAACAGGGTCTCCCGGGCAATGCGGAAGCGCTGGCCGGGCACCAGTTCCGGGACGATGTAGTGGTAATTGGTGTCGAACCACTTCGTCATTTCGCAGGCGGCGGCGGGCTTGCCCGACGGCGCGCGGCCGCGCCCCATGCGAAAGAGCGTGTCCAGCGAGACGGGTTCGTTGTCCTTCTGGCCGAAGCGCGCAGGCACCGCGCCGAGCAGCGCCGTCCATTCCAGGATCTGGTCGTACCACGCAAAATCGCCCACGGGGACGAGCTTAACGCCGGTGGCGGCCTGAAGGCGCCAATGGCGGGCGCGCAGTTCGCGGCCCGTTTCTTCCAAAGATTCGGCGGTCTGCTTACCGGCCCAATAGGCTTCAACAGCGCGCTTGAGTTCGCGCTGGGCGCCAATGCGGGGGAAACCCAAATTATGAATCGTAGTCATGTGAACTCGCCATCCCACAAAATTTGTTCAAGTGACGGTCATTCTGACGCCAAATCAAAATGAATCAAAATCAATGTCAACATTCATAAGATGAGGAAATCTCATAGAATGTCGGCTCGTTCCCGGTAAGCGCGATTCGACGCCTGGGATGCCCTTGCAGATTCGTCTTATATAAAGCCGCCCCGATGCTGGAAATTCGCCACCTCGAAACACTGACCGCCATCCGTGACGGCGGCAGTCTGCAGGAAGCTGCAGAACGCCTGCACCTGACGCAATCGGCGCTGTCGCATCAATTGCGGGACCTGGAAACCCGGCTGGGCACGCCCCTGTTGAACCGCCGCACGCGGCCCGCCCGGCTGACCACGGCCGGATTGCGGGTCCTGGCGCTGGCCGATGAAGTCTTGCCGCGCATCCGCGCCACGGAACGCGACTTGCAGCGCCTGGCTGCCGGGCGCACCGGCCGGCTGCACCTGGCGATCGACTGCCACTCCTGCTTTCAGTGGTTGATGCCGGCGCTGGACGCCTTCCGCGTGCAATGGCCGGATGTGGCGCTGGACCTGTCCGCGGCGTTCTCGTTTGCCCCCCTGCCCGCGCTGGTGCGCGGCGACCTGGACCTGGTCATCACGTCGGACCCGCAGCCGCTGGACGCGGTGGAATACTTGCCGCTATTCAAATATGAGCTGGTGCTTGCCGTGTCCGAGGCCAACCCGCTCGCGGGCAGCAAATTCATCATGCCGGAGCAGCTGGCGGACCAGACGCTGATCACCTATCCGGTGGACAAGCAGCGCCTGGACGTCTTTACCGCCTTCCTGGACCCCGCGGATGTAGAGCCGGCCGCCATCCGCAAGGCAGAACTGACGCCGATCATTGCGCAACTGGTGGCCAGCAATCGGGGCGTGGCGGCCCTGCCCAATTGGGCCCTGACGGAATACATGAATCAGGGATGGCTGCGCCTTTGCCGCCTGGGGCCACAGGGCGTTTGGCGCACGCTGTACGCGACGGTGCGCAGCGAGGACACCGACGCCTCGTATATCGACGAATTTTTGACCATCACGCGCGACGTCTGCTTCAAGACGCTGTCGGGCATCAAGTCGGCCAAGTGATCACGTAAGGAACAACGACGACTGCAGTGACGCTGGCTGGGCCACGCCCGCGCAAACACGCCCACCAGCCCCGCGTCAGTCTTCGTCGCCCTCGCCGAGGATGCGCCGGATGACGTCGTGCGCGAAACCCCGACTGGCCAGAAAGCGGGCCTGCTTTGCATACACCGTGCGGTCTTCCGGCTTGGCGCTGAAGCGCTTTTTCCAGACCTCAAGCGCGCGGTCGTACTCGGTGGCGCGAAGCTGATCGCGCAATTCCGCGACCTGGTTGTCGTCCACGCCGTGCTGGCGCAATTCCTGCACGATGCGCGCCGCGCCCTGACGCGAAGCACGCCGATGGACGAGGCTTTGGGCGAAGCGTTCGGTGGACAGCCAGCCCTCTTTCTCGAGCGCGTCCAGCACGGATTCGACCTCGGCCGCATCTTCGGCGTAAGCAGCCAGCTTGCGCGCCAGTTCATCGCGCGCGTGTTCGCGCCGCGACAGATACCCCACTGCCCGCATCTTCAGCGACGGCCCCTTGCGGGCCTGCTTGTCGTCAGATGTGGACGCATCGCCGGCGCTGGCGGCCGCGTCGGCACGCCGGCCGCGC
>DMTA01000233.1 GCA_003454835.1 Achromobacter sp.
TGGCGGACCTGATGGACGCGCTCGGCGTCGAGCCGGGCCTGGCTCGCGTGCGCCAGCGCGTCGAGGTCCGCCTGCTCGCGCGCGTTCGGCGCCAGGCGCTTGTGCTGCGCTGGTCCTTGCTGATCGTGTCCCTGGCCACGGTGCTGGGCATCACGCTGTGGCATTACGCGGTGATAGACGAGCTGCGCCAGGCGCTAACCAATTTCTATGCCAGCCAGTAGTGGACCGCGGGCTGGCGGCAACAGCGCGGCTCGCCGCGCACTTTTAATCAATGAGGCTAATCATGAAAGCAGTCAGTCTGTCCCGATCCCTTGGCGGGAAACAGCGCGGGTTCTCGCTGATGGAAGTGTCCATCGTCACCGCCATCGTCCTGCTCATCGCCATCGTCGGCATCCCTGCCATTGGCGGGTATGTCATTGAAAACAAGGTGCCGAAGGTCGGCGAAGAATTACAGCGGTTCATCGCCAGCATGAAGATCAACGCGCAGGGCGGTGGCGTGACACCGTACACGGGACTGGACACCGGCGCCCTGGCCAACGCGCTGCGCGACTCCACGGTGCTCTCGGTGCAGGGTACGGGCGCCGCGGCAAGCGTGGCGCACGGTCTGGGCGGCTCCGGTATCGGCGGCAGCGGCGTGGTGCAGGTCGAGCCTGCTTCCGTCGACGGCGCGGGGATGGGCTCCGCGTTCACGCTCACGCTGACCAGTGTCAGCCACGCGGCCTGCCCAGCGCTCGCGTCCGTGCTTCAACGGGTGTCGGAAATCATCTCCATCAGCGGCAGCAGCGGCGCCAAGATCGTCAAGGATTCAATCACCAATCCCGCGACGCCATACCGCGCTGCGCAGGCCCAGGCGCAGTGCAGCCAGGGCGATGTAAACACTTTTGTCTTCACTGCACGATGAGCGCGCATCGGGAGGTCCGGCTTATCCCGGCAGGGCATCAGCGTCCGTCGTTGTCCCGGCAGCAGGCAGGCTTTTCGCTCGTCGGGCTGGCGCTGGCGCTGGCCATCACCACGGCCATCGCCATCTGGGCATCCAACGAGGTCGTCCATGGCATCGAAGCCTCAGCCGCCCGCTCAACAGGCGTCTGGATGACGCAGATCCGGCTGGCGGTGACGGATGTGCTTTCCCGGCATTCGGAGGCGTTGTCCAAAGGGGATCCTCCTCGGGACAGCCAGGGCCAGCCGCTGTTCGGAGATGCCCTGCGGCCCACACTTTCCGAGCTTCGCGTTCAGGGCCATTTGCCTGCCGACTTTCCCGATCAGTCGGCGCTGGGTTTTGGCGCGGACATCCGGCTCCTGCTCAGCCAAACCTGTCCCGACGAGCCTTGCCGGATCGACGGCGTTGTCTCGGCCGACAAGCCCCTGCTGAAAAAGGGGACGCAATTCCCGGACGAGGTCGCCATGGCGTCGGTCATTGCGTCCGCGGGCGGCTATGGCGGGGCCGTTTGGCCGCAAGCGCCGTCCCAGCTGCGCGGCGCCGCCTATGCATTTCCCAACCCCCTGGCGGCCGACGCGCCCGTGTATCCGCCCGGCACGCTTGCCCTGTGGGCGGGCGCGGGGGCAGGGCAGCCTGATATGAGCGGCTTTGTGAAGGTGCGCGACGCCCGCGATCCGGACCTGCAAGGCAAACTCTCTGTCGCAGGCAACGTGGACGCGGGGGGGTACGTCACCGTCGGGGCTCGGGAAATTCCTGGCCATGCCTGCAGCGTCTCGGGGGGAACGCTGGCCACGTCGGCCGCCGGTCAGCTGCTTTCGTGCGAATCCGGCGTCTGGATGCAGGCAAGCGGAGGTTTTGGGGGAGCCTACAGCATCAACTATCCGCTCGGCTGCTTCCATTACTCAGGCTTGTCCACGGCCAATCCTCGCACGGGCCAGTGTTCCTGCCCGCCCGGTTACGCCGATGTCATCGTGTCCGCAGGCGGCAAATGGACGAAAACCGAGGGCTGGACCACGGGTTTCGTCTGCGTCCGCTGATGGCCATCCCGCCCATTCCTGCGTATTCGCGCCAACCCTCTATAATTGGCGATTCGCCCTAAATTCTGCTTCATCCACGATGAAATCCTCCGAGATTCGCCAGCAGTTCCTGCAATTCTTCAAGTCCAAGGGACACACCATTGTTCCCTCGTCGTCGCTCGTCCCGGGCAACGACCCGACCCTGCTCTTCACCAATTCGGGCATGGTTCAGTTCAAGGACGTCTTCACGGGCAAGGAATCGCGGTCGTACACGCGTGCCACCTCGTCGCAGCGCAGCGTGCGCGCCGGGGGCAAGCACAACGATCTGGAGAACGTGGGCTACACCGCCCGCCACCACACGTTCTTCGAAATGCTGGGCAATTTCAGCTTCGGCGACTACTTCAAGCGCGACGCCATCCAGTACGCCTGGGAGCTGCTGACGCAGGTCTACAAGCTGCCGGCGGAAAAGCTCTGGGTGACGGTCTACCAGGAAGACGACGAGGCCTACGACATCTGGGCCAAGGAAGTGGGCGTGCCGACCGAGCGCATCATCCGCATCGGCGACAACAAGGGCGCGCGCTATGCGTCCGACAACTTCTGGCAGATGGCGGATACCGGCCCTTGCGGTCCGTGCTCCGAAATCTTCTTTGACCACGGTCCCGAGATCTGGGGTGGCCCCCCGGGATCCCCCGAAGAAGACGGCGACCGCTACATCGAAATCTGGAACCTGGTGTTCATGCAGTTCGAACGCGACGCCGCCGGCAATATGCCGCGCCTGCCGCGTCCCTGTGTCGACACCGGCATGGGCCTGGAACGCATCGCCGCCGTCCTGCAGCATGTGCATTCCAACTACGAAATCGATCTCTTCCAGCACCTGATCGCCGCCGCCGCTCGCGAAACCGGCATCAAGGACCTCGAAGACAATTCGCTCAAGGTCATCGCCGACCACATCCGCGCCTGCTCGTTCCTCATCGTCGACGGCGTGATCCCCAGCAACGAAGGCCGCGGCTACGTCCTGCGCCGCATCGTGCGCCGCGCGCTGCGCCACGGCTACAAGCTCGGCCAGACCAAGCCGTTCTTCCATCGCCTTGTGCCGGATCTCGTCGCCGAAATGGGCGAGGCCTACCCGGATCTGGCCGCCGCGGCCGACCGGGTAGCCCAGGTCCTCAAGCAGGAAGAAGAACGCTTCGGCGAAACCCTCGAACACGGCATGCGCATCCTGGACACCGCCCTGGCCAACGTGCCCAAGGGCGGCGTGCTGGACGGCACCACGCTGTTCACGCTGTACGACACCTACGGCTTCCCGGTCGACCTCACGGCCGACATCTGCCGAGAACGCGAAGTCGAAGTCGACATGGCCGGCTTCGAAGTCGCCATGGAGCGTCAGCGCGACCAGGCCCGCGCGGCCGGCAAGTTCAAGATGGCTGAAGGCCTCAGCTACGAAGGCGCCGAAACGCGTTTCGAAGGCTACGAAAAGCTTGAGCTGGACAACGTCAAGGTCACGGCGCTGTACGTGGACGGCACGCAAGTGCAGGAAGTCAAAGCTGGCCAAAGCGCCGTCGTCGTGCTGGACGCCACCCCGTTCTATGCGGAGTCGGGTGGCCAGGTCGGCGACACCGGTTTGCTCGAAGCCGATGGCGTGCGCTTTGCCGTCGCCGACACGCTCAAGATCCAGTCCGGCGTGTTCGGCCATCACGGCACGCTGGAATCCGGCTCGCTGGCCGTCGGCGACACCCTGCTGGCCCGCGTTGATGCCGTCCGCCGCGCCCGCACGGTGCGCAACCACTCGGCCACGCACTTGATGCACAAGGCACTGCGCCAGGTGCTGGGCGCGCACGTGCAGCAGCGCGGCTCGCTCGTCGATCCCGACAAGACCCGTTTTGACTTCGCGCAGGATGCGCCGCTGACGGCAGAGCAGATCGCCCGCGTCGAAGCGATCGTCAACGCCGAAGTCCTGGCCAACCATCCCACCGTTGCTCAGGTCATGGGCTACGACGATGCAGTCAAGGGCGGCGCCATGGCGCTGTTCGGCGAAAAGTACGGCGATACCGTGCGCGTGCTCGACATCGGCTTCTCGCGCGAACTCTGCGGCGGCACGCACGTCACCCGCACCGGCGACATCGGCCTGTTCAAGATCGTGTCCGAAGGCGGGGTGGCCGCGGGCGTGCGCCGCATCGAAGCCATCACCGGCGACAACGCGCTGGCCTGGGTGCAGAACCAGAATGCCTTGCTGACCCAGGTTGCCGGCATGCTGCGCAGCACGCCCGCCGATCTGCCGGCGCGCATCGCGCAAGTGCAGGACCAGGTCAAGACGCTCGAAAAGGAGCTGGAGCAGTCGCGCAACAAGCTCGCTGCCAGCGCTGGCAATGACCTGGCCTCTAGCGCCGCCGTTGACGTCAAGGGCATCAAGGTCCTCGCGGCCAGCATCGGCGACGTCGATCCCAAGGCGCTGCGCGGCATGGTCGACAACCTGAAGGATCGCTTGAAGCCTGCCGTCGTGCTGCTTGCCACCGGCTCGGCCGATGGCAAGATCAGCGTGGTCGGTGGCGTCACCGCCGACCTGACCGACCGCATCAAGGCCGGCGACCTGGTGGGCTTTGTGGCCAGCCAGGTGGGCGGCAAGGGCGGTGGCCGTCCCGACATGGCCATGGGCGGCGGCACGGATATCGCTGCGCTGCCCGCAGCCATCGCCGGCGTGCAGAAGTGGGTGGACGAGCGCCTCTGATGAGCGACGTCGATTCCCGTCTCGATGCCGGCGCCGAGGCGCCGGTGTTCGACCAAGACGTCGATGCCAGCGGCCTGACCTGCCCCTTGCCCATCCTGCGCGCCAAGAAGGCGCTCGCAACGATGGAAAGCGGGCAGGTCGTGCGTGTCATCACTACGGACCGCAACGCAATCCGCGATTTCCAGGCGTTTTCCCGTCAGACCGGCAATGCGCTGGTCGCGCAGCATGAGGTTGACGGACGCTGCGTGCATTTCCTGCGCCGGCGTTAGCCAGCCCGGCATTCGCTTCATGCAAAAGGCCCGCTTGAAAGCGGGCCTTGTTCTTTGTGGGCGTCATTCTGGCGAATTTTTTGCCTTTTTGGGGCGGCCCGTTTTACCGGCGTGTCCTTGCCTACCGGTGAATGGCCGCGGCGACCGCCTGCGTGATCGTGAAGTCCACCAGATCGCCTTCCTTCAATTGTTGAAGTTTCTGGCGCAAAGCTGGGTCCTGGACCTGGATGGTGCGTCTGCCGCCCTGCGGTCCCTTCAGAATGACCAGGTTTGCGCTCCGGTTGATGTGCCAGATCTCGGCCGTGATCGTGGTCTGCCGGCCCACCGCGCCGCCGGGCATCGCCCCCTTGGCCGACCGGGTCGCGGCGGTCTCGGTCACGACTTCGGGGGCGCCGGAGCCGGCGGGACGCACGTCCACTGCCACCGACTCGTAGTAATCCAGCGTCAACGTGTCGCCCGCCTTGATCTGGTTGAAATTGCGGATATCCGGTCCGGCGACGATGTCCACGGTATTGCCGTCGGCGCCGCGCAGGGTGACGGTCCGGCTGGCCTGGTCCACCGCCGTCACTTGACCAGAAGCCGTCGTCAGCGCCGCTCCGATCACCCGCGCGGGCGCCTCCGAGGGCAACGCCAGCGCTCCCGCCAGCAATCCTGCCATCGCCAGGCGCGCGACGGGTGCGAAGACTGATTTTTGGTTCTTCATGGTGTGCACACTCCAGTTAAACGACTTGTTGCGGGGAAAAGGCGGAATCTGGCGGGAACGCGGCAACGCGACCTGGATCGTCCGGGCGCTGGCGGCAAAGGCGGGGTATCAGGAGAATGCTGCCGCCTCAAAGCGGCCAGCAAGGGCAGGGCGTAGAGTTTTGCGCGGGTCGACATGAAATCCGATCGCTCCAATCAGATTGCTCTTCAGACGCACCAACTGCTCAAACGCGGAACAACGGGGAAGGCTGCGGGTGAAGACGCCGGCACAACCGCGCACACAAATGCGAGCGCAACGACGTCCGGGCCACCAGCAGATCGAGCCGCAGCAGGGCTGGGCTCGTGCTTGTAGAATACCCGGATGTGGTGTTTTGGGATACAAATCGCACCGCATTACAGATTCTTCGGCACTCGCATTTGCCAGCAGGCTCCTTTCAGTGCTAGAATTTCCCGTTTTTCACAACTAATTCAAGGGATTACCTATGGTGGTGATTCGCCTGGCCCGCGGTGGGTCCAAGAAGCGTCCGTTCTACAACCTGGTGGCCACCGATTCGCGTAACCGTCGCGACGGCCGTTTTATCGAGCGCGTGGGTTTTTACAACCCCGTGGCTAGCGAAGGCACGGAAAACCTGCGCATTGCGCTGGATCGCGTGCAGTACTGGACCGGCACCGGCGCGCAACTGTCGCCCGCCGTCGAGCGTCTGGTCAAGGAATACTCGGCCAAGGTTTCCGCCGCGGCCTAATTGCCCGCGACGCACATCCTTAGCTGAATTTTCGAGCAGCTAGTTTTCCACACAGAGAGCCTCGCGCTCGAAAGCGGATATTCCTAGCTGCTTCGCTATCCAAGCCTGATAAAGAGCACGATAAATGCCTGATGCCGCAACCTCAAACGCGGCGCCTACGGATTTGGTCGAGCTGGGCCGCATCACTGCAGCCTACGGTGTGAAAGGCTGGGTTAAAGTGCAGCCGCATTCGGCCAACGCCGAAGTGCTGCTCTCAGCGTCTCAATGGTGGTTGACTCGCCCTGTGCCTGAATTGGCGCGGGGCGCTGTCGCGTCTGCGCCTGTCGCATTCAAGATCTTGCAAGTCCGTTCGCAGGGGGCCACCGTGGTGGCGCAACTGCAGGGCATCGCGGATCGCGATCAGGCCGAAGCGCTTCGCGGACATACCGTGCAAGCGCCGCGCGGATCATTTCCCGCGCCCGAGGAAGACGAATACTACTGGGTCGATCTCATTGGTTGCGCGCTGTACTCCAGCGCCAACGGCGAACCCACGCGAATCGGCGTGGTCAGCGAAGTCCTCGACAACGGTGCTCACGCCGTGTTGAAGGTCCTGCTGCAGAAGGGCGAAGGCGAAAGCCCCGAACCCGTCCTGGACGCCAAAGGCCGACCTGCCGAAATGCTTGTTCCGTTCGTACGCGCGCATATCCACGCCGTTGATCTGGCTGCCCGCCGCATCGACAGCGACTGGCCCGCGGATTTTTGATGCGTATCGACGTCCTTACGCTATTTCCCGAAATGTTCGGGGTGGTGCGCGACCTCGGCGTCACCGGCCGGGCTCACGCCCAGGGCCGGTGGCAGCTTCATGCCTGGAATCCGCGCGATTTCACGCATGACGTACACCGCACCGTGGACGACCGCCCCTACGGCGGCGGCCCCGGCATGGTGATGATGCCGGGTCCCTTGGAAGCCGCCGTCAATGCCGCCCAACAGGCGCGCGCCGGACAGGGCCTGGATCCCGCCCCGGTGGCGCTGCTTGCGCCGGTCGGCCGGCGCTATGACCAGGCCGGCGCCGAAGCCTTGGCCGCCAGCGATGGCCTCATTCTCATCTGCGGCCGTTACGAAGGCGTGGACCAGCGCTTCATTGACCGCTGCGTGACACAGGAAATCTCGCTGGGCGACTTCGTTCTCTCTGGTGGTGAAATCGCGGCGCTTGCCGTGATCGATGCCGCCGTGCGTCTGTTGCCGGGCGTGCTCAACGACGGGGATTCCGCCTTGCAGGATTCCTTCAACGACACCTTGTCCGGCCTGTTGGACAGCCCGCATTACACGCGCCCGGAAGTTTACGAGGGTGTAGCGGTGCCGGCGCCGTTGCTGAGCGGGCATCACGCCAACATCGCGCGCTGGCGGCGCGAGCGTTCGCTGGCATTGACTGCCGCACGCCGGCCCGAACTCATCGAATCGGCGCGCGCAAAGGGCTGGCTGAGCAAGCTGGACGAGCGCTATCTGGCCGAGTTGGCCGGCACGCCGTTGCCTGCGGAGCCGGCCGCAAGA
>DMTA01000232.1 GCA_003454835.1 Achromobacter sp.
AAGTCGGCGCGCGCGGCGGACTGCAGGAAGCGTGCTGTCTCTTCGGCAAGTTGCGTTTCAAGCGGCGCGTGCGCGGCGCTGCGCAGCAATGCTTTCGCGCCCGCGATGCCGTGCGGTGCGTGGCGGGCGAGATCCTGCGCATAAGCCTGCGCCGAGGCTGCCAGTTGGCCTGCGGGCGCGGTTCGCGTGATGATGCCCCACGTCTGCGCCTCGTCGGTCGTGAACGCGTCGTGCCGCAGCAGGAGGTCAAGCGCGCGCTTGGGGCCGGCGGCGCGGATGAGGCCGTGCGTCATGCCGGCATCGGGCGTGGCGCCGAGCTTCAGGTAGGCCGTCATGAATCGCGCGCCGGCGTCGGCGATGGCCAGATCGCAAGCCAGCACCAGCGACAGGCCCGCGCCCGCCGCCACGCCGTGCACCTGCGCGAGCCAGACCTTGTCCATGCGCGGGATGCGCGTGACGAAATCATTGAGCGGCGTGAAGAGATCCGACAGCGTGGCGCGCACCGTCGCGGTGTCTCCCGTGAACATGCCGATGTCCCCGCCTGCGCAGAACGCCTTGCCCGCGCCACGCAACAGCACGACCTTCACGGCGTCGCGCGTTTCGAGCCACTGCGCGGCCCGCAGCAGGTCGCGGGCCATGGCGACATCGATGGCGTTGAGCGCGTCCGCGCGGTTCAGGGTCAGGGTGGCGAGGGCGCCGTCGGTCTCCAGCAGCAGCGTCTGGAACACCGGTAGTTCCAGGGTCATGGCGAGTCTCCGTTGTCGGGTAAATACCAACTGTCGATCAAAAAACCGCGATGCTATGGTCTGAACCGAGCGCTTGCTTGGTTGGGGTTTGAGCTCGCTTAGCGTAACGCATAGAACGATTTTCCGGCGCTGTACTGGCGAAGGTAAAGACAGGTTCGTTGCATCACCTGCCTCGCAGGGTCGCCAGGTTCACCGTCGTAAAAAATGCCCGCCTCAGGCGGCAAAAAAACTTCGCATCAAAGCGGGGAGACAAATGGTGGATCAGTCCGAAAGGCCTGCGTTGCTGGAGGCCGAGGGGGTGACGCTGGCGTTCGGCGGGGTGAAGGCGCTCACCAACGTGGGCTTTCGCGTCGCACCCGGCTCCATCACCACGGTCATTGGCCCGAACGGCGCCGGCAAGACCTCGCTGTTCAACACGATCTCCGGGTTCTACAAACCGGCCGCCGGACGCATCCGCTTCGAAGGCCGCGACATCACACGCGTGCATGCGCCCGAACGCGCCAGGCTTGGGCTGGCACGCAGCTTCCAGAACATTGCGCTGTTCCGCGGCATGACGGTGCTGGACAACATCAAGCTGGGCCGCCACGCGCATCTGCGCACCAACGTGCTGGATGCGCTGTTCTACCTGGGCCGTGCGCGCCGGGAGGAAATGGCGCTGCGGGCGGACATCGAAGAACGCATCATCGACTTTCTGGAGATCGACCATATCCGGCACGCGCCGGTCGCGGCGCTGTCGTACGGGCTGCAGAAGCGGGTGGAACTGGCGCGGGCGCTGGCAATGCAGCCCAAGGTGCTGATGCTGGACGAGCCCGTGGCCGGCATGAACCGCGAAGAGACGGACGACATGGCGCGCTTCATCCTGGATGCGCGATCCGAGTGGGGCGTGACCGTGCTGATGGTGGAGCACGACATGGGCATGGTGATGGACCTGTCGGACCACGTCGTGGTGCTGAATTTCGGGCAGGTGATCGCCCACGGCACGCCGGGAGAGGTGCAGGCCAATCCCGAGGTCATCAAGGCGTATCTGGGCGCGGGCGACGTGGGCGATCTGCGCCGGCGGCTGCGGGAGGCGGCCTGATGGACTGGCTGTTCCTGCTGGAGGTGTCGCTGGCCGGGCTGGGCAGCGGCGGCCTGTATGCCCTGGCCGCGTTGGCGTTCGTGATCGTGTACAAGGCGACCCGCGTGGTCAACATCGCCATCGGCGAATTCCTGATGCTGGGTGCGTACGTGTTCTACGCGTTCGCGACGGGCATGGAGTGGCCGATCTGGCTGGCCATCGTGGGCGCGGTCGTGGTGTCCGGCGCACTGGGCGCCGTCGTCGAGCGCCTGACGATACGGCCGATGCTGGGCGAGTCGCCGATCTCCGTGTTCATGATCACCGTGGGCCTCGCGTCGATTCTGGTGGGCGCAGTCGAGCTGATCTGGACGGCGGACCAGCGGCGTCTGCCGGAGTTCATGCCGCGCGCGCCTGTAATGGTGGGCGAAGCATTCGTGGCGCCCAAGGTGTTTTACGGATTCTGGGTGGCGGTGGTGCTGGCGCTGCTGGTGCTGGTGGTGTTCCGCTACTGGCGGGGCGGCGTGGCGTTGCGCGCGACCGCGTCGGATCAGGGTGCGGCTTATGCGATGGGCATCAACGTGCCTCGCGTGTTTTCGTTGGCGTGGGTGACGGCGGGCGCCATTGCCGCGGTGTCGGGCGTGATCGTGGGCGCGATCGGCGGCATTTCGTCGTCAATGGGCGTGTTCGGGCTGTCGGTGCTGGTGGTGGTGATCGTGGGCGGTCTGGACAGCGTTGCCGGTGCGTTGGTCGGCGGCATCTTCATCGGCCTGCTGGAAGCGTGGGCCGGCGCGTATCTGGGGGGCGAGTACAAGCTGCTGGCCACGTTCGTCGTGCTGGTGGTCGTGCTGATGGCCAGGCCCTATGGCTTGTTCGGCACCCGTGAAATCGAGAGGCTTTGATCCATGCGCATCGCGACCGCCAAGCAGACCTACCTGGCCGACGAGGCGCTCTTCGACACGCGCACGCAGCACGTGTGGCTGGCGCTGCTGGCGGCCTCGCTGGTGCTGTTTCCCTTTGTGGCGAACGCCTATTGGCTCTATCTGGCGTGCCTGGTCGCGATCAACATCGCCAGCGCAACGGGGCTGAACATCCTGACCGGCTACACCGGGCTGGTCAGCCTGGGGCAGGCGGCGTTCATGGGCCTGGGCGCGTACACCGTGGCGGTGATGGAATTGCATCTGGGCACGCCGGTCATTCTTAATCTGCTGGCGGGCGGCATCGTCGCAATGTTGGGCGGGCTGCTGGTCGGCATTCCCTCGTTGCGGGTGAAGGGGCTGTATCTGGCGATTTCCACGATCGCCGCGTCCTTCATCGCGCACTTCATCTTTGCAAACTGGCAATTCACGGGCGGCACGAGCGGGCTGCAGGTGCCGCCGGCGCGCGTGCTGGGGCTGGATCTGGACACCTCGTTCAAGATCTATTGGCTGATCGTGCCGGTGACTGTGCTGATGGTGCTGGGCGCGGCCAACCTGTTCCGCACCCGCATCGGCCGCGCGTTCATCGCGATACGCGACCGCGACATTTCAGCCGAGGTGCTGGGCATCCGGCTCTTGCGCTACAAGCTGCTGTCCTTCGGACTGTCCTCGTTCTACGCCGGCGTGGCGGGCGGTCTGTGGGCCTATTTTTTCCGCGTGGTCACGCCCGAGAGTTTTCCGCTCATCATGTCGATCTTCTTCCTGGCGGCCATCATCGTGGGCGGCATGGGCTCGATCCTGGGATCCATCCTGGGCGCCATCTTCATGACGATGGTGCCGGAATTCCTGAAGCTGGTCGTCGGCTGGCTGCCGGTGGGCGGCGATGCCCTGCGGCTGATATCGCCGGTGCGCACCATTGTTTTCGGCCTGCTGATCGTGGGCTTCCTGATCTTCGAGCCGCACGGGCTCGCGGAAATCTGGCGGCGCGTGCGCCGATTTTTTCACCTCTGGCCTTTTCGCACGTAGCGCGATGCGTGCGGCGTGACGGCGGCCACCTATAAGACCCAGGAGACAAACCATGAAGCGCATCCGGATAGGCAGCGGTTTATCGAGATTGTTGGCCCCGTTGGGCCTGGCGGCAGCACTGGCGGCGGCGCCCGCCGCGCAGGCGGCCGAGGACCTGGTGCTGGGCGGCTCGATTCCGCTGAGCGGCGTCTTCGCCTTTGCCGGCCAGGGCATCCACGCCGGGATCACGGACTACGTGAAGATCATCAACGACCAGGGCGGCATCAAGGGCCGCAAGCTGCGCTACGTGCCTGAGGACACCGCGTACAAGGTGGACGCGTCGGTGGCGGCGTTCAAGAAGATCACCAGCCAGAACAAGGTGAACTTCTACTACGGCGATTCGACGGGATTTTCCAAGACCATCAATGCCGAATTGAACCGCACGGGCGACATCCTGATGACGGGGGCGTCCTTTGCGACCGAGCTGAACGACCCGGCGAAGTATCCCGCCCAGTTCATGCTGGGGCCCGACTACACCGAGATGTTCGGCATTCTGCTGCGCTACATCGCCAAGGAGCAGCCGGGCGCCAAGGTGGCTTTCGTGTATTCGGACACGGAGTTCGGGCGCGATCCGATCGCCAGTTCGCGTGCGGTGGCCGAAAAGCTGGGCTTGAAGGTGGCGACTGAAATCATGACGCCGCCGGGCAGCGTGGACGTGTCGACCGAGGTCATCAAGCTGCGCCGCGCGGACCCGGACTTCACCATCTTCCATGGCTACGTGCTGGCGCCGATTCCGGAGTTCGTGGGGCAGGGCAAGCGCATGGGGCTGAAGACGCGCTACATGGGCACGTTCTGGACGATGGACAACTCGACCGTGATGCAGATGGGCGAGGATGCCGAGGGCTTCATGGGCGTCATGCCGTACCGCTATTACTACGACCAGGCGGCCGACGCGCCGATGCTCAAGAAGATCCGCGAAATGCGGCCGCAGTACCAGAGCACGGGCTACATGCAGGGTTTTCTGGCCGCCATGCTGTTCTCCGAGGTCGCCAAGCGCACGCTGGACGCGGGCAAGGAGCTGACCGCCGCCAACATGAAGGCGTCGCTGGATGGCATCAAGGACTTCGATACGGGCGGGCTGATCGGCGTGCCGATCACCATCAAGGGCAACTCGATCCCTGTGGGCCGGATCTATCGCGCGGACGTCAAGCAGAAGCAGATGGTGCCGGCGTCCGACTGGATCGTGCTCAAGTGAGGCAGCCGTGAATCCGGGACATGACGCGCTGGGACCTGAGATGAGAGCGGGCGTGAGCGCCGTGGCGCCGCCCAAGGCAGTGCTCGACATCAACAACATCGAGGTCGTCTACAACAAGGCGGTGCAGGTGCTGCGCGGCTTGTCCCTGTCGGTGCCGGCCGGCAGCATCGTTGCGCTTCTGGGCAGCAATGGCGCCGGCAAGTCCACCACGCTCAAGGCCGTATCCGGTCTGCTGGACCTGGAGGACGGCGAGCTGGTGCGAGGCCAGATCGTGTTCGGCGGCGGCGACACGGCGGGCATCAAACCGCAGAATCTGGTGCGCTCGGGTCTGGCGCACGTGATGGAAGGCCGGCGCGTGTTCGAGGATCTGACCGTGGAAGAGAACCTGGTGGCGGCGACGTATGCGCTGACCGGCAGGCCGGCGTCGCGCGCGGACTTCGATCTGGTCTACGGCTATTTCCCGCGGCTGTTCGAGCGGCGGCGCGGACTGGCCGGTTACCTGTCCGGCGGCGAGCAGCAGATGCTGGCGATCGGCCGCGCGCTGATCGCCCAGCCCACGCTGATGCTGCTGGATGAGCCGTCGCTCGGCTTGTCGCCGATGCTGGTCGAAAGCATTTTCTCGATCATCGCGCGCATCAACAGTGAACAGGGGGTCTCGATGCTGCTGGTCGAGCAGAACGCGTCCGTGGCGCTGGCGGTGGCGCACTACGGCTACATCATGGAGACCGGCAAGGTCGTGATCGACGGCTCTGCAGACAAGCTGGCGGCGGACCCCGACGTGCGCGAGTTCTATCTGGGCATCGGCGGCTCGGGCGAGGCCCGCGGCTTTCGGGACATCAAGCATTACAAGCGCCGCAAGCGCTGGCTGTCATGAAGAACGCGCATACCGATCCGGGCGACTGGCCGCCGCTGACGCTGCCGCAGATGCTGCGCGAGCAGGCGCGCCAACAACCGTCCGCCGTTGCGATCCGGCAAAAGGATTTCGGCATCTGGAAGCCGGTGACGTGGAATCAATACTGGCAGCGCGCCTGCCGCGTCGGCCTGGGACTGCGCGCGCTGGGGCTCAGCGTGGGCGGTCGGGTTGCCATCGTCTCGGACAACCGGGTGGAGTGGCTGCTGACGCAGATGGGCGCCTGCGCGGCCGGCGGCGTGGCGGTGGGGGTCTATTCCACCAGCCCGGCCGAGGAAATGGGCTACGTGCTGGCGCACGCGGATGTCGAACTGGTGGTGTGCGAAGACCAGGAGCAGACGGACAAGGTGCTGCAGGTGGCGGACAGGCTGCCCCATCTGCGCCGTATCGTGGTGATCGAAACGAAGGGCCTGCGCTCGTATGCCGATGCGGATCGTGCGCGCATCGTGACATTCGCCGAGGTCGAGGCCGATGGCGGTCAGCGTGAAACCGTGGAGCTGGCCGCGCTGAACGCCATGCTGGACGGGCAGCAACTGGACGACACCGGGCTGATGATCTATACGTCCGGTTCGACCGGCAAGCCGAAGGGCGCGATGCTGAGCTACCGCAACATGCGCGGCGTGGCGCCCGGCATTGCCGATCGCCTGTCGATGGATGCGTCAAGCGTGCACCTGTCGTACCTGCCGCTGTGCCACGTCGCCGAGCAGATGCTGTCCATGTTCGTGCCCATCTACCTGGGCTCGCAGGTAAATTTTGGCGAGTCGCTGCGCACCGTGCAGGAAGATCTGCGTGAAGTCGCGCCGACAATCTTCCTGGGCGTGCCGCGCATCTGGGAAAAGCTGCACGCCGCGATATCCATCAAGATGCAGGAGGCCGGACCGGTGCAGCGGTGGCTGTACGGCCGTGCGCTGGCGCAATGCGCGCCGTTCCTGGAAAAGTCCGCCGCGCAATATCGCCTTGGCGAACGGCTGACGCATTGGCTTTGGTACTGGCTGGTGCTGCGCGCCTTGCAGAACTTTATCGGGCTGCGGCGGGTGCGGGTGGCCATGACGGGCGCCGCGCCGATACCGCCGGACGTGGTGCGCTACTTTCGCACGCTGGGCGTGCCGCTGGTCGAGGTATACGGCCTGACGGAGTCGACCGGGATGATCTTTGGCCAACATCCCGACCGCGTGAAGGTGGGCACGGTGGGCGAGCCGATATTGGGCGTGGAATGGCGCATAGGCGAATCAGGCGAACTGCTGGTGCGCGGCGACATGGTGTTCCAGGGCTATTACAAGAACCCGGAAGCGACGGCCGACACCGTGCGCGACGGCTGGTTGCACACGGGCGATGTCGTGGCCGAGGAGGCCGGGCGCGTGCGCATCGTGGATCGGCTCAAGGACATCATGATCACGGCGGGCGGCAAGAACCTGACGCCGTCCGAGATCGAGAACGCGGTCAAGGGCAGCCCGTACGTCAAGGAATGCATCGTCATCGCCGACGGCAGGAAGTACGTGTCCGCCTTGATTCAGCTGGAGTTCGACACGGTGGGCAAATGGGCCGAATCGCGGCGCATCGCGTTCACGCATTTCCGATCGCTGGCCGAATGTCCGCAGGTGCGCGAGCTGGTGCAGCAGGAGGTCGCGCGGGCCAACGCCGGGCTGGCGCCGGTCTCGCAGATCAAGCGCTTTCATCTGCTGACCAAGGAACTGGACCACGACGACGGCGAGGTGACGGCGACGATGAAGGTGCGGCGCGCCAGCATCTACCGCGCGTACGCCAACGAAATTGAAACGCTCTACGTTGAGGAGACGACGGCATGAACCAAGCCGTGATCCTGGAAGCCGTGCGCACGCCGTTCGGGCGGCGCGGCGGATGGTGGGCGCAGACGCGGCCGGACGCGCTGCTGGCCGAGACCGTGCA
>DMTA01000231.1 GCA_003454835.1 Achromobacter sp.
GACATCGCGGAAAGCCCTGAAGGCGTGCGGGCTGTGCGTCCGCTGGTTCAGCGTCCGTCGGCGGCGGTCACCCCTGCGGGTGAAATGGAGCCGGCAGTGGTGAAATGGTTTAACCGCACCAAGGGCTATGGCTTCGTTGTGCGACATGCCGCCGAAGGCGATATCTTTGTTCATGTGGAGACTCTGCGTCGAAACGGGCTCGAAGATTTGTTGCCTGGTGACGCGGTCGATGTACGCTTTGCCGAGGGTCCCAAGGGACTGGTTGTGGCGAAAATCCGTCCAGCCCAGTAACATGACCTCATTGTGAAGAGGTGATTCCTATGGCTCTGTCCCGTCGCGCCATCGTGGTTCTGGCTGCTGGTTTGATGCTTGGCGCATGCGCTGGCGCGAAGACTGTCACCGACGATAGAGGGCGTCCTCTGGAGCCGTTGACGGTCGTCACGGCTTCTGGCGACCACCAATTCATGGTCGAGATTGCCGACGATGAAGCCTCGCGGGCGCGTGGACTGATGTTCCGACCGCCGCTCGAGGATGATCGGGGGATGCTGTTCCAGTTTCCTGCAGCACGTGAGCAGTCCTTCTGGACGCGCAACACGCCCAGCTCGCTGGATATTCTTTACATCGATCCGCAGGGCCGGATCGTGTCCATCGCCAAGCACACAACGCCCTATTCAGAAGAGCCTATCCCTTCGCGGGGGGCGGCTAATGGCGTTCTGGAGCTGCGCGCCGGACGCGCAGATGAAATCGGGGCCAAGCCCGGCGACTTGGTTAAACACAGCTTCTTCAATAACTAACGCTGTGATATGATTTTTCCCTGTTGCCGTACGGATTTAACCGTGGCATCAGGGCGCATCCGTCGGTTCGGGGTATGGCGCAGTCTGGTAGCGCACCTGTTTTGGGAGCAGGGGGTCCAAGGTTCGAATCCTTGTGCCCCGACCACGGTAACTCCCCAAAAATCTTTCGCCTTAGGCCCAGCGGCCATTCAGTGCATAGCTGAATCCGATGGGCAGCGAGTTGCGAATTTGGGTGAAGAAGGCGGCTAGTTCGCCCAATCCTGTCTTCGGTACATAGATAATATCGCCCCGCTGGATCATCGGCATGTTGGCGTTGCGATGGCGCAAGTCGATGGTCACCATCATGCGCTGGCCGTCTGGTGCGCGGCGGATCAAGGCAGCCTTGGAAGAGCGTCCGCTGGGTAGAATGCCGCCGGCCATGATCATGGCCTGATAGGCGTCCACATCCGCTAACGGCAGATCATAGACGCCCGGGTTGCGCACCTGACCATCGACCCAGACCTTGCCAGGGGCTACGCGCCGGAGCGTGACCTCTACCGCCGGACGGAGCAAATGCTCGGCATAAGCGCTTGAAATTACACTTTCGAGTTCGGAAACGCTGCGATCCGCTGCCATCACATGGCCGATCATGGGCAGTGATATCCGGCCATCAGGCCCGATGGCCAGTTGTCGGTTTAACTCCTGCGCGGACGGGAAGGCGATATCCAGTTCATCGCCGGCGAACAGGGCATATGATGACTGATCCGACCATGGGGAAAACGCACCGGCGGGAATGTCATCGCCCGTTAGCGGCCGGGCAGAGCGGCTGGAAGCGCATCCGGCCAATATGGATGCCAAGCCGGTCATCATGATCCGTCGGTCCATGCTCAAAGCTCCCCCTAGTCGTAAGTGCATCTTGTCCGCGCCTACATACACGCCGGTTATGTACCGATGATCGAAATTTATGGTTCACGGACGTTTAACGGTCTTGCCCCATTAAGAAACAGACTTAGCAATCGTCCGTAAGGAAATGCTCGCATGAACACGGCAGGGACAGGCACAAGACCCCGATACGGGGTGTTGGACGTTGTAGCTCTGCTGTTGCGGGAATGGATGGTTATGGGCGCGGTCTTTCTCGCGATCTGTGCCATCGGTCTGGGCGCGACCTTTCTGCTCAGAAAAACATACACGGCCGCAGCCAGTCTGTTTGTCGGCGTAGGTCAGGAATATGTCTATCAGGCCCGCGTCGGCACGCCGCAGCCGTCGATTCCGCCGTCAGCTGCCGAAGTCGCGTAGTCCGAAGCGGCTATTCTGAACAGCCTCGAGGTCAAGCAGCGCGTGGTACGCGCCATGGGCGTTGAGAGTTTTCAGGACAAGCCGGTTGCCAGTCCCACACCCGAGGATGAAGCCAAGGCTGTAAAGGCGGTTTCCAGCGCGTTGAGCGTTGATATTACGCCGCTGAACCCCGTTATTTCGCTGAGCTATAAATCCGATGATCCGCGCCGATCCGCACAGGTGTTAAATACGGTCATTGACCAATACCTGACCTATCGCCGCGAGGTGTTTCAGGATCGGGCGACGCCCGCCATCCGGTCTCGTCGCGAAGCGTTCGAAGAAGAGCTTGAAGCGGCTGACCGCGCCTATGAAGCGTTCCTGCGCAGCCACCAGATCGGCGATTTCGCTACAGCGCGGGCGACTTTGGCCGCCAGCTATCAGACTGTTTTTACCGAGCGACTGTCTGTTCAGGCGCAGCTGAACCAGACGGCCCAACGCCTGACCACGCTGTCGAACCAGCTGGCTTCAATGGAACGCGAGATTCCGTTGCAGCAGGATCTCAATGTGTCTGCACAGGACCAGATCCTGCAACTGCGGACCCAGCGCGAACAACTGTTGTCACGCTATCAGGCCGATGCCGCGCCGGTTCAGGAAATCGAGGCGCAGATCCGTCGCCTGCAATCCTATGTCGAGACGGGCACCGCCGTGGGTGCCAAGGAAGTACGCGTTGGCCCCAACCCTGTCTGGGTTCAACTGGAGGCGCAGCGCGTGACGACCGCCGCGGAGCGTGATTCACTGGGAGCGCGTCTGGCGGTGCTGGATCGCCAGTTGGCCGAGATCAATCAACGTCAGGCCCGACTGAATGATCTGGAATCACGCAATGCGACCCTGTCAGGTAATCGCGAAGTGCTGAGCCAGTCTGTGCGGGAGTTCCAGCTTCGCGAGGCCCAAAGCCGCGCCGACNNCAATGTAACCGTTATCGAGCGCGCCCAGCCGCCGGCTGAAGGCAAATCGCTGAAACTGCCGCTGCTAGCTTTGGTCATCCTGTTTGCAGGCTTTACGGCCCTGAGCGTGGGCTTATTGCGCGTCTTCTTGCGTCGCGGCGTCTGGACGCCGTCATCGGCAGAGCGGACGTTTGGCGTACCGGTTCTTGCTGTGGCCCCGGCAAAGTAAGGCGCAGCAACAAAAAGGCCGGCGTAAGCCGGCTTTTTTTATGCTTGCCGGATTGAAGCGATCTGCCTGGAATAGCCATGGAAAAGCGATTGATGCCGTCGATGATGGCGCTGCAGTGTTTCGAGGCGGTGGCGCGGCACATGAGCGTCACGCGCGCGGCCGACGAACTGCACATGACGCAGAGCGCGATCAGCAAGCAGATCGCGCAACTCGAGGCCCTGCTGCGCAACCCGCTGTTCCTGCGCGTGCGCCGCCGGCTCCAGCTGACCCCAGCGGGCGCGCTGTACCAGTCCGAGGTCAGAGCAATCCTGAACCAGGTGGACATGGCCTCGCGCGACATCCTGACGTACGGCAGCGAGACGCAGGTGCTGACCATCGGCACCCAGCCCACTTTCGGATCGCGCTGGCTGATCCCGCGGCTGCAGCGCTTCATGGCCGCGCATCCGGAAATCCAGTTGAAGGTGCGCAGCGAAACCCACCCGTTCGACCTGATGCAGGCCAAGATCGACATTTCTTTTTTCTTCGGCCATGGCGCGCTGCCCGGCGCGCAGTGCGTCGAACTCTTCGAAGCCGACGTCGTGCCGGTGTGCTCGCCCGCCATCCTGCGTGGCGGCAGGCTGGCCGGCCTGGACGCGCTCAGCCGTCAGACGCTGATCCAGTGCGCGTCCCGCCCCGAGGCCTGGCACGACTACTTCTCTCATCAACAATTCCAGTCCGATCGCAGCTATCTCGGGCCGCGCTTTGACACCTTCTACATGTGTGTGCGCGCGGCCGAGGGCGGTTGCGGCATCGCGCTCACGCCGCGCCTGTTGGCCGAGGAGGAATTGCAGGCCGGCAAGCTGGTCATTCCGTGGGACTACGTGCAACCCAGCGACGGGGCGTACTTCGTGGCGTATTCCGAGCACTCGGCGGAGGTGCCGAAGATCAAGCAATTCGTGGCTTGGGTGCAGGACGAAGCCCGTCAGCCCGATGGGCGTGGCGCGCCGCGCGCCCGGTCCATGAAAAAACGGACTGATTAAGCCGATTTTTTTCATTTGATCGGCGCCGGGCGGCGTGATGTGATGCGGGCCATCCTTTTTCACCCGATGTGCCGAGCCCGTCATGAGTCAGAACTACGTCAATCCCGATCAGATCCGCGCCTGGTTTTCGCGCGCCATGTCCGACATGTACAAGCAGGAAGTCCCGCTGTACGACACGCTGCTGGACCTGGTGGCGCACGTGAATGCGCGGACCATGGACGTGCAGCCGGAACTGGCCGCGCAGCTGGCGCGCACCGGCGAAATCGAACGTCTGGACATCGAACGCCACGGCGCCATCCGCGTGGGCACGCCCGAGGAGCTGGCCAACATGCGTCGCGTGTTCGCCGTCATGGGCATGCAGCCCGTCGGCTACTACGACCTGTCTCCCGCTGGCGTTCCCGTGCATTCGACGGCTTTCCGAGCCACGCATGAAGCGGCCCTGCAGGCCAGCCCGTTCCGCGTCTTTACCTCGCTGCTGCGCCTGGAGCTGATCGACGACGTGGCCCTGCGCGAAAAGGCCGCCCGCATCCTGGCAGCCCGCCAGATCTTCACGGACCGCGTCCTGGCGCTGACCGCCCGCTTCGCGTCGCAAGGCGGCCTGAACGAGGCCGACGCCCGGGAATTCGTGGCCGAGGCGCTGCATACCTTCCGCTGGCACAGCGAGTCCACGGTCAGCCTGGACGACTACCGCGAACTGCATGGCCAGCATCGCCTGATCGCCGACGTCGTGGCGTTCAAGGGCCCGCACATCAACCACCTGACCCCGCGCACGCTGGACATCGACGAAGCGCAGGCCGAGATGCCGCGCCGGGGGGTGTCCGCCAAGGCTGTCATCGAAGGCCCGCCGCCGCGCAAGTGCCCGATCCTGCTGCGCCAGACGAGCTTCAAGGCGCTGGAGGAACCCGTGCGATTTGCCGGCGCGGATGGCGTCAGCGCGGTGGGCAGCCACACCGCCCGCTTCGGCGAGATCGAACAGCGCGGCGTGGCGCTGACCCGCAAGGGCCGCGCGTTGTACGACCAGTTGCTGGACCTGGCCCGCAGCCGCATCAGCGGCGCGCCCAACGAAGGCAATGCGGCGGCTTACATGCAGAACCTGCAGGATTGCTTTGCGGCCTTTCCGGACGACTACGCGTCGCTGCACGATCAGGGGCTGGCGTATTTCCGCTACTTCCTCACGGGCAAGACGGGCACGCCGGAGACTTCCGATCTGCCCGCCCTGATCGATGGGGGCTACATCCAGTTCGAACCGCTGGTGTACGAAGACTTCCTGCCGGTCAGCGCGGCTGGCATCTTCCAGTCGAACCTGGGCGACAAGGCGCAGGCCGAGTATGCGCAAAACGCCAGCCAGGTCGCGTTTGAAGCGGCGTTGGGCGCGCCGGTGATGGATGAGCTGGCGCTGTACGACGCCACGCAGGCGCGTTCGCTCGCGGCTTGTCTGCAGGCGCTGGGCGTGGAGGCGGTGGCGGCCTGAGGCGCTCCGGGCCGAAGAGGCGAATGGGCCGCAACCAGCCTCCCTCACGGATAAAGCGGGGCAGCTTTCCCGCTTTCAAAATTACGTGATAGAATGCTCGACTTTCCAGCAAGGTTCGCCTTGTTGGGTTGGTCAAGCCGACGTGGTGAAATTGGTAGACACGCTATCTTGAGGGGGTAGTGGCGAAAGCTGTGCGAGTTCGAGTCTCGCCGTCGGCACCAAGAAATTCCTCGCAATGAACCCGCATCTCTCTGTCAGAGGTTGCGGGTTTTTTGTTGGCCGGCCGAAGGGAACATCCGTGGGTGTTGCCAGAACCACGTTGGAAAACAGATTTCCAGATACCGGGACAAATAGCCGATCAGGCCCCGGATCCCCCGGAAACCGCGCCAATTCAGGGGAAACCCCATCCGGTGTCGTGCGGCCGCTGCGCTTGTGCCGTCGCCACCCGGCGATTAACATGTCGTAACCCAACTAACAAGCCAACATTGCAATCCGTCGCTCGCGCTCCGGGATTGCGCCAACTTCTTCAATGTTTTCCTGCACCTGCGAATCTCCGAGCCGACCTCGGCATGACCGACTGCATCCTCATACCGGGGCTTTCCGGTATTTGCCGAGGTCGCGTCCGTGCTGAACGCTTCGGTTCGGCAAAAGGCCGCACGCCAAACGACGACACCCTGGAAGGGCCTGGAAGTCATTCCACGGCTGGCGCTCGCCCCGGCAGAATCGGCCGGCCCGTTCGAGGTCCTGGATTTGAAGCCGCTGTCCATCGCCGCCGCCGGCAGCGAGCGGGACGTGTATCTGCATCCGGCCGACAGCTCGCTGCTGATCAAGATCGTCAATGGCGTGCGCCACAGCCAGGCCGACCGTAAACGCCCCTGGTACAAGCGTTTCCGGCGCGATGCCTCGCATCGCGTGTTCGTCATGGAAGCCGACGAATACATCGCCACCACGGGCCAGCAGGGTGCGCGTGGGGGCAATGCCCTGATGGCGCGCATCTTTGGTCTGGTGTTGACCTCGAAGGGCTTGGGCCAGGTGGTCGAACGCATCGTCGATGCGCATGGCAATCTGGCGCCCACGTTGAAGGAAGTGGTGGCGCGGCACGGGTTCTCGCCGGAACTGCGCTATCGGGTGCACGAATTCATCATGGCGCTGATCGACGCGCACGTGGTGTTCAACGATGTCAGCGCCAGCAACATCGTCGTGGGCTTCAATGCCGAAGGGCGAGAAGGCCTTTATCTGGTGGACGGATACGGCTCCAAGCAGCTCATTCCGGTGTACTCGTGGAGCAAAAGGCTGAATGGCCGGCGCATTTTGCGCAGGTACGACACGATGGCCAAGAAGCTCCTGGCCGCGAGCGAACGCCGGCACTAGACGTTCCGCGTTCAGCCCTTCAAACGCTCCGGCACATCCTCCATATCGCTGCAAACGGCCAGCACCTCGGCCGGCTTTCTGCTGAGCGACAGATATACGTGGCCGATGCTGCTGTCGAAGTACGCCGATTCCAGCCGGTTCAGCACGACGCTGTCGCCGTTTTCGAACTGGATACGGACCTTGCCCGACAGGACCACGACGAATTCCTGGCCCGGATGTCGGATGTAGTCTTCAAACTCCACGACCTTGCGCGAATCGATCATGGCGACCATCGGCAGCATCTTTTTGCCGGGGTATTCGCCCATCAACAGGCGGTAGTGATAGTTCTCGGTGATGTAGTCGCGGGCGTCGCTTAGCCGGTTCTTGACGAAGGTGGGAGCGACGGTGGCCTGTGCGGCGTCGCGCAGCATGAACATGCGCGTCATGTCGATATCCAGCGCGCGGGCCAGTGCGGCGAATTTTTCGTAGCTGAGGGCGATCTGGCCGAGTTCGGCCTTCGATAAGGTCGATACCGCGATGCCGCTGGCCTTGGACAGCGCCTGCAGGGTCATTTTCCTGGCCTTGCGCTCGGCGCGCAGGCGGGCGCCCATTTCTTCCTTGCCCACGATTTCGGGCGGGGATGTGTTGCCGGTTGGGGCCATGTAGCGGTCTGGCTTTTAGGGTTGAGGGCTGGGGCAGGGCCCGCAAGCCCCGCCGCGTGTAGCCGGATTGTACGGGGTAGGCCGGGTCAGGCGGGGGACTGGGCGCCGGTGCGTTCGACGATCATCCGGTAGTGCTCTGGCCGGCGGTGGGCGGCGAAGTTGAAGATGTTGGCGCGGTAGTGATCCGACACCGACAGGTCGCAGACGAAGTTGATGACCTCGTCGTGCTCGGAGAAGGTTCGCACCATGATTTCGCCGGTGGGCGCGACGATGCAGGAGCCGCCGATCATGGGGTTGCCTTCCTCCACGCCGGCCTTGGCCGCCGCGGCCACCCAGCAGGCGTTCTGGTAGGCGCCGGCCTGCAGCGACAGCAGGTGGTGGTGCATGCGCAGGTGGATCGGCTCGTTCCATTGCACGTAGCCGGAGGGCGTGTTGTACCCGGCCATGACGACATCCACGCCTTGCAGCCCCATGACGCGGAACGTCTCGGGCCAGCGCCGGTCGTTGCAGATGCACATGCCGATGGCGGCGTCCGGAGTCTGCCAGACGGGAAACCCCAGGTCGCCGACCGCGAAATACTTCTTCTCCAGGTGCTGCAAGGGCGCTCCGTCGACGGCCTGCGCGTCGCCGGGGATATGGATCTTGCGGTACTTGCCCACGATCTGCCCGTCGCGCCCGACCAGGATGCTGGTGTTGTATTGCACGCCGTCCGCCAGCTCGGCGTAGCCCAGATAGAAGCCGATGCCTTTGTCGCGCGCCGCGTCGAACAGGGGGCGGGTCAACGGTCCCGGCATTTCGGTTTCAAAGAACGCCTGTACCTCGGCGGGATCGTCGATGGACCAGCGCGGAAAGAACGTGGTCAGCGCCAGTTCCGGAAACGTCACCCACGCCGCGCCGCGGCTGTGGGCGTCTTCCAGCAGGTCCAGCAGCCGGCGCACGACCTGGACGCGGGTGTCGCTGCGCTGGACGGGGCCAAGCTGCGCGACGGCAAGGTGCGCGAGTACGAGATCCACCCGGAAGACTTCGGCATCGCCATGTCGGCCAGCCGCAACCTGCGCGTGGACAGCCCGGAGCAGTCCATCCAGATGCTGCGCGCGGTGCTGGACAACACCCCG